>JACRAA010000082.1 GCA_016213595.1 Actinomycetota bacterium
CACGCCTCCGCAACCGCCCGCGGCCGCCTCCCGGCTGCTGTAGCGTCCGTCGTGAGCGAGGGGGACGACGTGGTCACCGAGGAGTCCGTACGTACCGTCTCCGACCGCCGGAACAAGTGGACGTTCGGCATCGGCACGGTCGGCCGGGACATGGTCTACACGCTCGTCAGCATGTTCCTCATCGTCTACCTCACCGAGGTCCTCAACCTGCCCGACGCCGAGCTCGCCTGGGCGACCACGCTGATCCTGGCGGTACGGCTGTTCGACGCCGTCGCCGACATCGTCATGGGCGGGATCGTCGACAACACGCGCACGAGGTGGGGCCACTACAAGCCGTGGATCGCCGTCGGCGCCCTCGCCTCGGCCGTGGTCACGGCGCTGCTGTTCACCGACCTCGGCCTTCACGGGGTGTGGTTCGTCGTCGTCTTCGTGGGGCTGTACCTGCTGTGGAGCCTCTCCTGGACCGCCAACGACATCCCGTACTGGTCACTGCTCCCCGCGCTCACCCTCGACCAGAAGAAGCGGGAGAGCTTCGGCTCGCTCGCGAAGATCTTCGCAACCGTCGGGCTGTTCACCGTCGTCGTGGCGGTCATCCCGGTCACGACCGCGCTGGGCGGCACACCTCGTGCGTGGACCCTGTTCACGGTCGCGGTCGTCGTCATCATGGTGGTCGGGCAGTCCGTGACCCTGTTCGGCGTGCGGGAGCCGCCGATCGTCGTGGACCAGGAACGTACGACGTTGCGTCAGCTCGCCGGTGTCGTGCTCCGCAACGACCAGCTGCTCTGGACAGCGATCGCGATGGTGCTGTTCATGACCGGCTACATCACGACGACGAGCTTCGGGGTCTACTTCTTCAAGTACGTGTACCGCGACGAGGGGATGTACTCCCCGTTCGCCGCGGTCCTCGTGGGGTCGCAGCTGGTCGGCTACCTCGTCTTCCCGTGGCTCGCGAGGCGCATGAAGCGCCGCACTCTGTACACGCTGGCGACGGCCCTGATCCTGGCCGGCTACGCGGTCTTCTTCGTCAGTCCGATGAGCATGGTCCCCATCGGGGTGGCGGGGCTGCTGCTCTTCGTCGGGCAGTCGTTCGTCACCCTGCTCATGCTCGTCTTCCTCACCGACACCATCGAGTACGGGCAGTGGAAGCTGGGGCGGCGCAACGGCGCCGTGACGTTCGCTCTGCAGCCGTTCATCAACAAGGTCGGGGCGGCGCTGGCTACCCAGATCGTGAGCCTGACGCTCATCTTCTCCGGCGTGAACGACGCGGTGACTCCCGACGTCGTGACGCCTGCGGGGCTCCTGGCCATCAAGATCGCGATGCTCGTCGTGCCGCCGATCCTCATCCTCGCGGGCTACGTCATCTACAGGACCCGGTACCGGATCGACGAGGAGATGTACGCCCGGCTGGTCGCCGACCTCCACGAGCGGGGCCAGCTGCTCTGACCCGTACAGGTCCTCTCGCTGACACGTACAGGTCCTCTCGCCGGCACGTGCAGGTGCTCTCGCGGACACGTACAGGTGCTCTCGCGAACGGGTGTCCCGTGAGGGGCGCCGTGGGCCACACTGAGCACATGCTCGTGGCCTTCTCCGTCAGTACAGCCGGCTCCGACGAGGGGTACGTGCACGAGGCGGTCGCCGCGGCCGTACGCGTCGTGCGCGACTCCGGGCTGCCCAACCACACGGACGCGATGTTCACGACGATCGAAGGCACGTGGGACCAGTGCATGGCCGTGATCAAGGAGGCTGTGGACGCGGTGGCCGGGTACGGGCCGAGGGTCAGCCTCGTCCTCAAGGCCGACATGTTCGGGGACCGCACCGGCGAGCTGACCGGCAAGCTGGAGCGACTCGAGACCGCCCTCGAGCAGCTCGAGGTGTGACCGGGTTCGACGCACCTGATGCCGTCCATCGCATCGGGGACTACGTGGTGCGGAGGGCCCGGCCGTCCGACGCCTGGGAGTTCTGCCACGCCGACGCGGAGATGGTGGCCGGCGCGTACCCCGGCGTGATGCCGACGGCCTGGTCGCAGGACCGGCTCGCGGAGGCGGACCGCCTGGTCCCGGAGCGGGAGGTGGCCTTCGCCGCCTCGCTGGCTGCCGAGGAACGTGGCGAGGAGCCCGAGGACCGAACCTGGATCGCGCTCGCCGGCGAGGAGATCGTGGGGATCTGCGTGAGCCGCTCGACCCCGCAGGACTGGGAGTCGATCAACGAGGTCGTGCCGATCCCCGGGGTGACCCGTCAGCTCAACCACCTGTACCTGAGGCCCGCTGCGCAGGGGACTGGGCTGGCCGACGCGCTGCTGGAGCTGGCGCTGCCCTGCCGCATGCCCGCCTACCTGTGGATCATCGGCGGCAACGAACGCGGCTGGCGCTTCTACGAGCGGCACGGCTTCGTGGGCGACGGCGTGACGTACAGCTGCGGGCCGATCTGGTACGACATGCCGCTGTTCCGGATGTACCGCCGCTAGTCACCCCGGGACTGCGCAGCATGCCCTCCGGGGTATACGGCTGAACCCCCACCCCGGCTGCAGCGCCGAATCGAGCCGGGTTTAGCCTGACAGAAAGGTTTTTGATCTTTCAACACTCGGGAGCACCGTGGCTGACCAGCGAGACATCACCGAGCGCCCGGATCTGTCGCACGGGACGGGACGCGTCGGTCCTGTGCGCTCCCGGATGCCGGTGTACATGGACCTTCTTCCCCCCTGCAACAACGCGTGTCCGGCGGGCGAGAACATCCAGGAGTGGGTGCGGCTCGTCAAGGCCGGCCAGGAGGAGCTCGCCTGGCGCCAGCTCGTGCAGGACAACCCCTTCCCCGCCATCCATGGTCGTGTCTGCTACCACCCCTGCGAGGGCGCCTGCAACCGTTCGGGACTGGACTCGGCCATCTCGATCCATGGCGTCGAGCGCTACCTCGGCGACCTCGCGATCGAGCGCGGCTGGCAGTTCCCCCGCCTGGAGCACCCCACGGGCCTCAAGGTCCTCATCATCGGTGCCGGTCCGTCCGGCCTCGCCGCGGCGTACCACCTCGCCAGCCTCGGCCACTCCGTGGAGATCCGCGACGCCGGCGACGTGCCCGGCGGCATGATGCGGTACGGCATCCCCGAGTACCGCCTCCCGCGCAACATCCTCGACGCCGAGATCGACCGGCTCAGGAACCTCGGCATCGTGTTCGTCCAGAACCACAAGGTCAAGGACCTCCTCGCCGAGCAGAAGGAGGGCGGGTTCGACGCCGTCTTCGTCGCCATCGGCGCCCACCTGTCCAAGCGGGTCGAGATCCCCAGCATGGACGCCGGGAGGATGATCGACGCCGTCTCGTTCCTCCACGACGTGGCGAGCGGTGAGCGGCCCGTGATCGGGCGCCGCGTTGCGGTGTACGGCGGTGGCAACACGGCGATGGACGCGGCACGCGTCGCCCGGCGCCTCGGTGCCGAGGAGTCGATCGTCATCTACCGCCGCGGCGAGGAGCAGATGCCCGCGCACGCCGCCGAGAAGGACGAGGCGGTCCGTGAGGGCGTCAAGATGAACTGGCTCCGCACGATCTCCGCGATGGACGCCGACTCGATGACGGTCGAGGTCATGGAGCTCGACGAGCTCGGGAAGGCGCGCGGTACGGGCCGGTACGAGACCATGGCCGCGGACACCGTCATCCTGGCCCTCGGGCAGGAGGCGGACTCGAACTTCCTCAAGAACATCCCGGGCCTGCGGTTCGACAACGACGTGGTCCGCGTCGACGAGACCACGCTGATGACCGACGTCCCGGGCATCTTCGCCGGCGGGGACGTCGTCCCGAGCGACCGTACGGTCACGATCGGCGTCGGGCACGGCAAGCGCGCAGCCCGGATGATCGACAACTGGCTGTTCAACCGGCAGGCGGCGCCGCGAACCGCGCATCCGCTCGCCTCGCTGGAGATGCTCAACCTCTGGTACTTCGGCGACCATGCCCGCCGGATGGAGCCCGAGCTGGCCGTCGAGCACCGCCTCGACTTCACCGAGGTCGTGGAAGGCCTCAACGCCGAGGAGGCCCACTTCGAGGCCTCGCGCTGCCTGTCATGCGGCAACTGCATCGAGTGCGACGGCTGCCTCGGAGCGTGCCCAGAGGACGCGATCATCAAGCTCGGCAAGGGCTTCCGCTACCGCTACAACTACGAGAAGTGCACGGGCTGTGCCAGCTGTTTCGAGCAGTGCCCGGTCCATGCCATCGAGATGATCCCGGAGCGCTGAGAGATGACCACGACCATCCGACCCCGTACCGACGAGCGCGTCATCATTGACGGCAACGAGGCTGCCGCCTCCGTCGCGTTCCGCGTGAACGAGCTGTGCTCGATCTACCCGATCACCCCGAGCTCGACCATGGCCGAGCTGGCCGACGAGTGGGCGGCGCACCGACTGGCGAACGTCTGGGGCACGATCCCGACCGTCATCGAGATGCAGTCGGAGGCGGGCGCGGCCGGGGCTATGCACGGCGCCCTCCAGGGGGGTGCGCTGTCGACGACGTTCACCGCCTCGCAGGGCCTGCTGCTGATGATCCCGAACATGTACAAGATCGCCGGCGAGCTCACGAGCACGGTCTTCCACGTCGCGGCCCGCTCCCTGGCCACCCAGGGCTTGTCGATCTTCGGCGACCACCAGGACGTCATGGCCGTGCGCCAGACCGGCTTCGCGCTGCTGGCCAGCGCGTCGGTGCAGGAGGCGCACGACATGGCCGCGGTCTCGCAGCTCGCCACGCTGCGCTCCCGGATCCCGTTCCTCCACTTCTTCGACGGCTTCCGGACCTCCCACGAGCTCAACACCGTCCAGCGCCTGAGCGACGACGACCTCCGCTCCTACATCCCCGAGTCACTCATCCAGGCTCACCGCGACCGCGCCCTCTCGCCGGCGCACCCGTACATCCGGGGCACGGCCATGAACCCGGACACGTACTTCCAGGCCCGCGAGACCGTCAACCCCTACTACGCGGCGACCCCCGGCATCGTCCGGGAGTGCCTCGCCGAGTTCGCGGAGCTCACCGGGCGTTCGTACGACCTCGTCTCCTACCACGGCCATCCCGAGGCGTCCGACGTGGTCGTCGTCATGGGCTCCGGCTCCCAGAGCGTCGAGGCGGCCGTCGACCGGCTCGTCGAGCAGGGCCACAAGGTCGGCATGGTGTCGATCCGCCTGTACCGGCCGTGGCCGACCGCAGAGATCCTGGCGGCGATCCCGCAGACGGCAGCCCGCATCGCCGTGCTGGACCGCACGAAGGAGCCGGGGTCGGGCGGCGAGCCGCTCTTCCTCGACGTGCTCAGCACACTGGGGGAGGCCTACGCCTCGGGCGTCCGTTCCTCCATGCCGAAGGTCATCGGGGGCCGGTACGGACTCTCGAGCAAGGAGTTCACGCCCGCGATGGCCGCGGGGATCTTCGCTGAGCTCGCCTCCATCTCGCCGCGGCCCCGCTTCACCGTGGGCATCACAGACGACGTGTCCATGACGAGCATCGACTACGACGCGGCCGCGGACTACGAGGACCCCTCCGTCCACCGCGCCGTGTTCTACGGGCTCGGCTCCGACGGGACCGTCGGCGCGAACAAGAACACGATCAAGATCCTCGGCTCGACCGTCGCCGAGGGTTCGGACGTACCGCTGTACGCCCAGGGCTACTTCGTGTACGACTCGAAGAAGTCAGGCTCGCGGACCGTCTCCCACCTCCGGTTCGGCCCGCACCCCATCAAGGCGCCCTACCTCATCACCCAGTCCGGCTTCATCGGCTGCCACCACTGGTCGATCCTCGAGCGCGTCGACGTCCTCGAGTACGCCCGTCCCGGCGCCACCCTGCTGATCAACAGCTCGTACGGCCCCGACGAGGTCTTCGACCACCTGCCCGACACGATGCAGCAGAAGATCATCGACCTCGGCATCTGCGTGTTCACGATCGACGCCACCGAGGTCGCCCGCATGGTCGGCCTGGGCCGGCGCACCAACACGGTGCTGCAGACCTGCTTCTTCGCGATCTCCGGCGTCCTCCCGCGCGGGGTGGCGGTCGAGGCCGTGAAGAAGGCCATCACCAAGACGTACGGCAAGAAGTCGGCGGAGATCGTGGAGAAGAACCACGCGGCCGTCGACGAGTCGCTCGCACACCTCCACCAGGTGTCGGTCCCGAGGGCGTCGACGAGCCACCACGGACTGCTCGACCCCGTCCCCCTGAACGCGCCGCGGTTCGTCCGTGAGGTCACGGCGAAGATGCTCATCGGCCGCGGCGACGACCTTCCCGTCTCCGGCCTGCCGGTCGACGGCTCGTACCCGTCCGGCACGACGCAGTACGAGAAGCGCAACATCTCCGACATCGTCGCGGAGTGGGACCCGGAGCAGTGCATCCAGTGCGGCAACTGCGCGTTCGTGTGCCCGCACGCCGTGCTCCGTGCCAAGTACTACCCGAACGGCGCGCTGGCCGATGCCCCCGAGACGTTCCAGTGGGCACCGCTCAACGCGGCGGGAGTGCCGGAGGGCGCGTACACGCTGCAGGTCTACGGCGAGGACTGCACCGGCTGCGGGCTGTGCGTCGAGGCCTGCCCCGTGAAGCCGCTCCGTGCGCCGACACACCGCGCGATCAACCTCATGCCCGCCAAGCCGCAGCAGACGGTCCGCGACAACGTGGCCTTCTTCGAGTCGCTGCCCATGAACGACCGAAGCCGTCTCGACTTCGGCACTGTCCGTGGCACCCAGTTCCTCCAGCCGCTGTTCGAGTTCTCCGGAGCGTGCGCCGGGTGCGGGGAGACCCCGTACCTCAAGCTGCTCAGCCAGCTCTTCGGTGACCGGGCGACTGTCGCGAACGCCACCGGCTGCTCGTCGATCTACGGCGGCAACCTGCCGACCACGCCCTGGGCGAAGAACGCCAAGGGTCGGGGCCCGGCCTGGTCGAACTCGCTGTTCGAGGACAACGCGGAGTTCGGCCTGGGGCTGCGCCTGGCAGCCGACCTGCACACGTCGCTGGCCAGGAAGCGCCTGGGCGACGTCCGGGCGCTGGTCGGGTCAGAGCTGGTGGACCAGCTCGTGGGCGCCTCGCAGGAGTACGAGTCGGACCTCGTCCAGCAGCAGGAACGGCTCACTGCGCTCGGCGCCCGCCTCGACGCCATCGAGCCCGGGGCCTCCGACGAGGAGCGCCGCCTCATCGCAGACCTGCGTTCGGTCGCCGACCACCTGCTGCGTCGGTCCGTCTGGATCGTCGGCGGGGACGGGTGGGCCTACGACATCGGGTCCGGCGGCGTCGACCACGTTCTCGCCTCGGGTCGCGACGTCAACATCCTGGTGATGGACACGGAGGTGTACTCGAACACGGGCGGCCAGGCCTCCAAGTCGACGCCGATGGGTGCGGTGGCGAAGTTCGCCGCCGCCGGCAAGATGACGAACAAGAAGGACCTGGCCCTGCAGGCCATCTCGTACGGCAACGTCTATGTCGCTCGAGTCGCCTTCGGTGCCGACCCGCAGCAGACGCTCAAGGCGTTCCGTGAGGCGGAGGCCTACCACGGCCCGTCCTTGATCATCGCGTACAGTCATTGCATTGCGCACGGCTTCGACCTGAAGCAAGGACTCGATCAGCAGTACCGCGCCGTCAACTCGGGTCACTGGCCTCTCGTACGCTACAACCCGATGGTCAAAGTGAAGGGCGGGAACCCGTTCCTGCTCGACTCGCCGCGGCCACGGCTTCAGCTCAAGGACTACGTGTACCGGGAGCTGCGGTACAAGATGCTCGCGCAGGCCGACCCGGTCGAGGCGGAGCGGATGTTGGAGCTGGCTCAGCAGACCGTGAACCAGCGCTGGAGTACGTACGAGGAAATGGCCACACGGAGCGCCGCCGACTTCCCGTCGGACGCTCGGGAGTGACGAGACGAGTGAGGAACCAATGAGCCTGGAAACCAAGTACCTGGGGTTGAAGCTCCGCAACCCGGTCGTCGCCTCCGCGGGTCCGCTGCAGCAGACCCTCGACGGGGTGAAGTCGATCGCGGACGGCGGCGTGGGCGCGATCGTCATGTACTCGCTGATGGAGGAGCAGATCCGGGCCGAGCAGGCGCGCCAGATCGCCGTGGAGGCGAACCACGACGACTCGTTCGCCGAGGCGCTGTCGTACTTCCCCAGCGTCCCGATCAGAGCGCCAGGGACTGACCCGGCCTCGTCGGCGTACCTGCGGCTGCTCGAGCAGGCCGCGAAGTCCGTCGACATCCCGGTCATCGGCAGCCTCAACGGCGCGACGATGGGTGGCTGGATCTCCTTCGCGAAGCGGATGCAGGACGCGGGCGCCTCCGCCCTCGAGCTGAACGTCTACTACGTGCCGGGCAACGTGCGCATCCCGAGCGAGGAGGTCGAGAACCTCCACCTCGAGGTGCTCGTGGGGGTCAAGGACGCCGTCTCCATCCCGGTCGCCGTGAAGCTCGCGCCGTACTTCTCGTCGTTCGGTGAGATGGCCGCCCAGCTCGACCGGCACGGTGCCGACGGACTCGTGCTCTTCAACCGCTTCTTCCAGCCGGATGTCGACGTGGAGTCGCTCCAGCTCGAGCCCAACGTCGAGCTGTCGACGCAGTTCTCGGGCCGGCTGCCGCGCACCTGGATCTCCGCGCTGTACGGCCGGATCCGCGCCTCGCTGGCCGGGACCTCAGGCGTCGACACGAGCGAGGACGTCATCAAGTACCTGCTCGCCGGTGCGGACGTGGTCATGACGACGTCGTCGCTGCTGCGGTACGGGCCGTCCCACGCGGCGACTCTCGTCTCCGGCCTCGAGCAGTGGATGCTCCGCAAGGGCTTCAGCTCGCTCGACGACTTCCGCGGCCTCCTGGCCGTCCCGAACGACGTCGACGGCGCGGCGTACGAGCGGCAGGGCTACGTGGCGGCGCTCACCAAGGCCCGCGGCACGTACGAGGAGTACAGCTCCGCGTCCAGCTGACAGCGCACAGAAGTTCCGTGCGGAGAAGGCCGGCCTCTTCGGAGACCGGCCTTCGGCGTCAGACGACCTCGCGGATCTTCGGGTAGTGGCACGCCACGAAGTGGCCGGGCTCGAGCTCGCGAGGCAGCGGCACCTCGACGGCGCACCGCTCGGTCACCAGTGGGCAGCGGGTGCGGAACACACAGCCGGACGGCGGGTTCTGGGGGCTGGGCAGGTCGCCGTGGAGCAGGATCCGCTCCCGGTCGCGGCGCGGCTCGGGCACAGGCACGGCTGACAGCAGGGCCTGCGTGTACGGGTGCATCGGCCGCTCGTACAGGCTGATCCGGTCGGCGACCTCCATCATCTTCCCGAGGTACATCACCATCACCCGGTCGGAGATGTGGCGGACGACCGACAGGTCGTGGGCGATGAAGATGTACGCGACGTTCTGCTCGTTCTGGATGTCCTCGAGCAGGTTGATGACCTGTGCCTGGATGGAGACGTCGAGGGCGGACACCGGCTCGTCGCAGACGATGAGCTTCGGCTTGAGAGCGATCGCGCGGGCCACGCCGATGCGCTGGCGCTGGCCACCGGAGAACTCATGGGGGTAGCGGTTGTAGTGCTCGGGGTTCAGCCCGACCCGGTCCATGATCTCCTGCACGGCCTTCTTCACGCCGCCCTTCGGAGTCACGTGCTGGATCTCGAAGGGGGCCGCGATGATCTGGCCGATGGGGTGCCGGGGGTTCAGCGACCCGTACGGGTCCTGGAACACCATCTGCAGCTCGCGGCGCAGCTGCCGCAGCTCCGCCCCCTTCGCGTGGGTGACATCGCGCCCTTCGAACTCGATCGTCCCGGCCGTGGGCTCGAGGAGCTTGAGGATCGTCCGGCCCGCGGTCGACTTGCCGCAGCCGGACTCGCCCAAGAGGCCGAGCGTCTCGCCCGCGTTGAGCGACAGCGAGAGC
>JACRAA010000083.1 GCA_016213595.1 Actinomycetota bacterium
GCTGGGACCGGATCCGTTTCGAGGTCACCGAGGAGCCGACGTCCATCAGCGAGGGCAGCCGGATCTGCTACACCCCCCGGCTCGGCCTCTTCCGGGCCCAGACGGGACTGACCGGCGACATCGTCGTGCCCGAGGGCCGGCTCAAGAACGCGATCCTCGCTGACGCGCTCGGTACGAAGCCGCTCGGGGTGTCCCTCGCCGAGCTGCTGGGAGCGCCGTGGGACGACGAGCTCGAGGCGTTCCGGTACGCCGGCGACGGCGCGAGCGTGCGCTGGCTCCACCAGGTCGTGTAGCGCCCTAGGCTGTCCGCCGTGGAGTCACGGCACATCGAGTTCGCGCGGCCCGACAGGTTCGTCGCGGGAGCGGCCGGCGACGGGGAACGGCGCCAGTTCTACCTCCAGGTCCGCGAAGGCACGCTGCTCGCGACGGTCGCCATCACCCGCGGGCAGCTCACGATGCTGTCGCTCCACCTGGGCACCGTCCTCGACCAGGTGAGCCGGCTCGCCGCGGTCGACGCCGCGGAGGGCGACCGGACGCTCGACGTCGGCCCGCTCGAGGTCCCCCTGTTCGCCCTCTTCACCGCCAACCACCTCCGCGTGGGCTGGGACCCCGTCGCCGGGCTGGTGCGGGTGACGCTCGCCGATCCCGACGTCGAGCCGCCGTACAGCCTCGACGTCCTGCTCACCCCGAAGATGGCTCGCCGCTTCGGCACGCGGGCCGACAGGGTGGTTCACGACGCACCCGCGTGCCCGCTGTGTGCCCAGCCGATCGCCCCCGAGGGACACCTCTGCCCGCGCCTGGACGGCTACCGAGCCGTCCAGCTCTGACCGATAGGCTCGCCCGCCATGAAGTCCTGGCCGTCGCCCAGCCTGCCGTCGCCGGTCTCCACCACTCCCACCACCGTGAACGCCCACGACACGGCCAGGGACCGGGTTGTCCCCGTGGGGACGGAGAGCGGGACCGCGCGGCTGTACGTGTGCGGCATCACCCCGTACGACGCGACGCACATGGGGCACGCCTTCACGTACGTGACGTTCGACCTGCTCAACCGCGCGTGGCGGGACGCGGGCCTGCAGGTCTCGTACACGCAGAACGTCACGGACGTCGACGACCCGCTGCTCGAGCGGGCGACCGCGACGGGCGTCGACTGGGCCGACCTCGCGGAGGAGCAGACGGACCTGTTCCGCGAGGACATGACCGCGCTGCGGGTGATCCCGCCCGAGAGGTATGTGGGAGCGGTCGAGGCGATCCCCGAGGTCGGGACCCTGGTCGAGCGCCTGGCGAAGGCCGGCTACGTCTACCAGGTCGACGACGAGTACCGGGACTGGTACTTCACGACGACGCGTGCCGCCGGGTTCGGTGAGGTCTCCTCGTACGACCGGGCGACGATGCTCGACGTCTTCGCCGAGCGCGGGGGCGACCCCGACCGTACGGGCAAGCGCGACCCGCTCGACTGTCTCGTCTGGCGGCTGGAGCGCGAGGGCGAGCCCGCCTGGGAGTCGCCCCTCGGCCGTGGTCGCCCGGGCTGGCACATCGAGTGCACCGCGATCGCGCTGGAGACGCTGGGGGAGTCGTTCGACGTCCAAGGTGGAGGTACGGACCTGCTGTTCCCCCACCACGAGATGTCCGCCGCCGAGGCTGTGGCGGCGACCGGCGAGCCGTTCGCCAAGGCCTACGTGCACGTGGCGATGGTCGGCCTGGACGGCGAGAAGATGAGCAAGTCGAAGGGCAACCTGGTGCTGGTGTCGCGGCTGCGCGAGCAGGGCGTCGACCCGATGGCCATCCGACTCGTGCTGCTCGGCCACCACCACCTCACCGAGTGGAGCTGGACGTCCGCCGACCTCGACGCGAACGTCGCCCGCCTGGCCTCCTGGCGCGCCGCGGTGTCGGGCGCGACGTCGGTGGACGCGGAGGAGACGGTACGGGCGGTACGTGCGGCGGTGGCCGACGACCTCCATGCGGACCGGGCTCTCGAGGTCATCGACGGCTGGGCCGCGGCCTCGTCCCAGGCGTCCTCGGACGAGCCTGGGGCTCGGCAGACCGTGCGGGACCTCGTCGACGGACTGCTCGGCGTCGCGTTGTAGGACCGTCCGGCGCGGGTCCCCGCGGGGGACGCTCTCAGGACGGACGCAGGACCGTGACGAACTCGTTGTAGGGGAACAGCTTTCCCACGATGCGCGGGAACGGGAACGAGTAGGTGCTCTCCACCGTCAGGCCCACCCGCCGGGCATGGGCGGCGACACCGGCGTGGTCGACGAACCGGATGTGCGTGGCGTCGCTCGCGAACCCGGCCTCCTGCGGCGTGATGACGACCACCTTCCCGCCCGGCTTGAGATAGGGCAGGTAGTCACTCAGCAGCCCGTCGCCGACGCTCTCGTCCACGTGCTCGAGGACATGGGCGACGAGCATCGAGTCGAAGCTGGCCCGATGCACGTCTGCGGCCTTGAACTCGTCAGTCGTGTACGCGATGAGGCCGCGGTCACGGCAGACCTCGATCGCGTCAGCGTTGTGGTCGACGCCGACCGCGTCCTGGCCGAGGTTCAGGAGGTTGCGCCCGATGCCGCAGCCGACATCCAGACACCGGCCCAGCTTCAGCCGCCGAAGGTTCCAGCGGTACGGGCGCTGGACGTCCAGGAGCCTCTTCCAGCTGGCGGTCTCGAGCCGGAGCAGGCGCTGCGCGTAGTCGCGACCCGCGGTCCTGCGGCCACTGCCCACACCGGCGTCGAGGGCGTCGGGCTCGCTGGCCCCTGTCGAGTCGGCCACGGATGGTCCTCCTGGTACGAGAGCGAGGTGCGGGGCGTCAGCACTATATCGGCAGGCTCCGTCGACAAGGGTTGCTGCGAGGGCGCCTCCCGCGAGTCCCGCCGTTCCTCACCGGCGCCAGCCCGATGGTCACCGCGTCGCCGCCCGGCAGTGCGCCCCCTAGGATTCTGCCCATGTCCACAGTCCTCAACGACCTGCCTCGCGGCGAGAAGGTCGGTCTCGCGTTCTCGGGCGGCCTCGACACATCGGTGGCCGTCGCCTGGATGCGCGAGAACGGCGCGATCCCGTGCACGTACACGGCTGACATCGGCCAGCCGGACGAGCCGGACGTCGCCTCGGTGCCCGGTCGTGCCGGACAGTACGGCGCCGAGATCGCCCGCCTGGTCGACTGCACCGAGCAGCTGGTGTACGAGGGGCTGGTGGCTCTCCAGTGCGGCGCCTTCCACATCCGTACCGCCGGCAAGTCCTACTTCAACACGACCCCGCTCGGCCGTGCGGTGACGGGGACCATGCTCGTACGGGCCATGGCGGAGGACGACTG
Organism: Actinomycetota bacterium; assembly: GCA_016213595.1. Taxonomy (GTDB): domain Bacteria; phylum Actinomycetota; class Actinomycetes; order Propionibacteriales; family Propionibacteriaceae; genus Fen-668. The sequence goes on from JACRAA010000083.1 coordinate 3,305, forward strand.
CCACATCTGGGGCGACGGCTCCACGTACAAGGGCAACGACATCGAGCGCTTCTACCGCTACGGCCTGCTGGCCAACCCCCGGCTGCGCATCTACAAGCCATGGCTCGACGAGAAGTTCGTCACCGAGCTCGGCGGCCGCGCGGAGATGTCGCAGTGGCTGGCGGAGCGCGACCTTCCGTACCGCGACTCGAAGGAGAAGGCCTACTCGACCGACTCCAACATCTGGGGCGCCACGCACGAGGCGAAGGACCTCGAGGAGCTCACCGCGAACATCGAGCTCGTCGACCCGATCATGGGTGTGCGGTTCTGGGACGAGTCCGTCCAGATCGAGCCCGAGGTCGTCACCCTGACGTTCGAAAACGGCTGGCCCACCCAGATCAACGGCGCCACGTTCGACTCGCCGGTCGGGCTCGTCCACGAGGCGAACCGGATCGGGGGCCGTCACGGGCTGGGCATGAGCGACCAGATCGAGAACCGGATCATCGAGGCCAAGTCGCGCGGCATCTACGAGGCGCCCGGCATGGCGCTGCTCTGGATCGCCTACGAGCGGCTGCTCAACGCCGTGCACAACGAGGACACGATCGCCAACTACCACAACGAGGGCCGCAAGCTCGGCCGCCTCATGTACGAAGGTCGTTGGCTCGACCCGCAGTCGCTCATGTTCCGGGAGTCGCTGCAGCGCTGGGTGGCCTCCGCGGTGACGGGCGAGGTGACGCTCAAGCTGCGTCGCGGGGACGACTACTCGATCCTCGAGACCGCCGGCAGCGGCTTCTCGTACCACCCGGAGAAGCTCTCGATGGAGCGGGTCGAGGACGCGGCGTTCGGGCCGACGGACCGCATCGGCCAGCTCACCATGCGCAACCTCGACATCGCCGACTCGCGCTCCCGGCTGGAGCAGTACGCCTCGCTCGGCCTCGTCGGCGGCCACATCGGCGAGCTGGTCGGCGTCGAGACCAAGCGTGCGGCGCTCGCGCCCGGGGAGGTCGACGAGTGAGCAAGTCGTTCGAGGAGCTGTACGCGCAGCTGCGCGAGACCGCCCGTACGCGTCCTGAGGGATCGGGCACGGTGAAGCGGCTCGACGCCGGCGTCCACGAGATCGGCAAGAAGATCGTCGAGGAGGCCGCCGAGGTGTGGATGGCCGCCGAGCACGAGGGCAAGGACGCCGCGGCGCTCGAGATCAGCCAGCTGCTCTACCACCTCCAGGTGCTCATGGTCGCGATGGACCTGGACCTGGACGACGTGTACGAGAGGCTCTGACCACGATGACCGACCGCCTGCTGAAGATCGCCGTGCCCAACAAGGGGTCCCTCGCCGAGCCCGCCGCGCAGATGCTGCGCGAGGCCGGGTACCGCCAGCGCTGGGACCCGAAGGACCTCGTCCTGACCGACGAGGCCAACGGCGTCGAGTTCTACTACCTGCGTCCTCGCGACATCGCCGTGTACGTGGGGGAGGGCACGCTCGACATCGGCATCACGGGCCGGGACATGCTGCTCGACTCGGCCTCCCACGCCGACGAGGTGCTGCCCCTCGGCTTCGGCGGCACGAAGTTCCGGTTCGCCGCACCCGCGGGTGCGACGAGCGTCGCCGACCTCGCCGGTCTCCGCATCGCCACCTCGTACCCCGGTCTCGTCGCCTCCCACCTCGCCGGGCAGGGCGTCGACGCGCGGCTCATCCACCTCGACGGCGCGGTCGAGAGCGCCATCCGGCTCGGTGTCGCCGATGCCATCGCCGATGTCGTCGAGACGGGGAGCACGCTCCGCAAGGCCGGCCTCGAGGTGTTCGGGGACCCGATCCTCGTCTCCGAGGCCATCCTCATCCGGCGCCGTGGCGGGGAGGAGCCCGAGGGGCTCCAGCTGCTGCTGCGCCGCCTGTCCGGCGTCATCGTCGCGCGCGACTACGTGCTCATCGACTACGACATCGACAACGCGCTGCTGGACGACGCCGTCGCGCTCACCCCCGGTCTTGAAGGGCCCACCGTGTCCCCGCTCGCCAAGGCGGGCTGGTCGGCGGTACGGGCGATGGTCCCGCGCCGCAACGCCCAGTCGCTCATGGACCGGCTCTGGGATGTCGGAGCACGGGCGATCCTCGTCACCGACATCGCCGCCTGCCGGCTGTGACGCCGACGTTCGTCGCGTACCCCCGAGGGCCCCGCTACGCCGCGGTCGGTTTCTCGGTCGTCCTCGTCGTCGGCTCGGTGCTCGTCGGCCTCGCGCTCGGCCCGGACGTACGGTCGCGCTTCACGGCGTTCCAGGTCGTGACGCTGGTCGTCATTCTCGGCGTCATGATCACGTTCATGTGCGCGCTCGGCTTCAGCACGGTCCGCGTCCTGCCGAAGGGCCTGTGGTTCCGCAACGGCCTCCGCACCCACGAGCTGCCCTGGTCGGATGTGGGCGACCTCAGGTTCCGGTCAGGCGCCCCCTGGCCGCTGGTTGTCCTCAGCGGTGCGAGTGCGGCCGGCGACCACGACACGATGATGCTCATGGGCATCCAGGGCAGCGACCACGACTACGCGCGCGCCCAGTACGACGCCCTGCGGGAGGCGGTCGCCGCCGCCCGCCAGGCCGACCGGAAGGACAGCGAGGCCGACCGCGAGGACGGCCATGGCTGAGTCCGACGAGCCTCGTACCCTCGCCCAGCCCAGCGCCGCGTTCCTCGGGGACCGGGGAGACCCGGACCCGACTGTACGGGCGCTGATCGCCGACGCCGGCAGCGACCTGCCGACGAGCTACCTCCGGGCGGTTGTGGCCCTGTGCGGGGCCAGGCTGCTCCTGCCCGTCGTCGCCACCGGGGACGACTCGTCCGACGGTCCGGACCCTGACCGGCAGGCCGAGCTGGCCACCGTCTCCATCAAGGCTCCGGACGGTCGCCGCGCGCTGCTCGCGTTCACCGGCATCGACGCCGTCGTCGCCTGGGAGCCGCGCGCTCGACCCGTACCGGCCACGCTCGACGACGTCGCCGCCACTGTCCTGGAGACCGGCGACGACGCCCTGCTCGTGGACCCGGCCGGCCCTGTACCGTTCGTCATCGGCGACGACCTCATCGCCCAGCTCGCGCAGGGGCGGCGACTCGTCGAGCTGGACGACGGGGGCTTCGGGTGGGCCTTCCTGAACCAGGACACGTGAAGGCGGTCGTTCGGAACACGTCGCGACCCGTACCCAACACGTCGGTATGGCGGTGCGGATTTCGCGGCGGTACCTCGCTCGTCTAGACTGTGCCGGTCGGCCCGACGAGGGCCGCGCGGAAGTGGAGGCCTGACCTCCCACCTGACCACCCTCTGGGCGGCAGGTCATCAACGAAGGCGACGCATCGGCGTGCGCCTCGGGTCAGGGTCTTCGCGCACCGCGCGGAGGCCCTTTCGTCATGTCGGCGCCAGAACCGCACCTTGGAGGACACATCAGCACTGAACCGCGCATCAACGACCGCATCCGCGTGCCCGAGGTCAGACTCGTCGGCCCGAACGGGGAGCAGGTGGGCATCGTCCGCATCGAGGACGCGATCCGCCTTGCCCAGGAGGCCGACCTCGACCTCGTGGAGGTCGCGCCGGGGAACCGGCCGCCGGTCTGCAAGCTCATGGACTACGGGAAGTGGAAGTACGAGAACGCCCAGAAGGCCCGTGAGTCGAGGCGCAACCAGACGAACACCGTGATCAAAGAGATGAAGCTGCGGCCGAAGATCGACGCTCACGACTACGACACCAAGAAGGGCCATGTGGTCCGCTTCCTCAGGGGCGGCGACAAGGTCAAGATCACCATCATGTTCCGAGGCCGTGAGCAGTCGAAGCCGGAGCTCGGCTTCAACCTGCTCAAGAAGCTCGCGGAGGACGTCGCCGAGGACGGCATCGTCGAGTCCGCGCCGAAGCAGGACGGCCGCAACATGCTCATGGTGCTCGCCCCCACGCGCCGCAAGTCCGACGCCCGTGTCGAGCAGCAGGCGGAGAAGAGCCGGCGTTCCGCCGAGCGCAGCGCGAGCGAGGAGGCGGAGCAGCGCGAGCTCGCCGAGCTCCGCGCCCTCCACGCCGCCAAGGCCGAGCCGAAGCGCCGTCGCGGTCCCTCAGACAACCTGGATCCAGACATCGACGTGTAGTCGAGTCCTTTTGCCCGAAAGATAAGAACGGAGCGGCACATGCCGAAGATGAAGACGCACTCCGGTGCCAAGAAGCGGTTCAAGGTCACGGGAACCGGCAAGCTGACGCACCGGTCCGCCGGCAAGCGCCACCTCAACGAGCACAAGTCGTCCCGCGCCACGCGTCGCCTCATGCCCGACGCCGCGGTGACAGGTTCCGACGCCAAGAAGGTCCGTCGCCTCCTCGGCATGTGACCCCACCAGACCACAGCATCAAGGAGTAACCCATGGCACGCGTCAAGCGCGCAGTCAACGCACACAAGAAGCGCCGCGAAGTCCTCGAGCTCGCGTCGGGCTACCGCGGGCAGCGTTCACGCCTGTACCGCAAGGCGAAGGAGCAGATGCTCCACTCGCTCGCCTACGCCTACCGTGACCGCCGCGACCGCAAGGGCGACTTCCGCGCCCTGTGGATCCAGCGGATCAACGCCGCGGCTCGCGCCGAGGGCATGACCTACAACCGGTTCATCGCCGGCCTCAAGGCGTCCGGGATCGAGGTCGACCGCAAGATCCTCGCCGAGCTCGCCGTCAGTGACCCGACTGCCTTCGCCGCGCTGGTGCAGGCCGCGAAGGATGCAGCGCCGGCGACGGCTGCCTGAGTCCGACATGCCGCGGCGGACGGAACTCGAGTCCGCAGCCACCGAGCCGACCGGACCCGCAGGTGCGGGAGCCCTCCGGTCGGCTCGTCGGCTGTCGACGCTGAAAGGACGTCGTGCCACCGGGCAGTTCCTCGCTGAAGGGCCCCAGGCGGTACGAGAGGCGGTGGCGGCCGATGTGGTCGTGCGCCTGTTCGTCACGGCGTCTGCCGCCGACCGGCACGCGGGGATAGTGCAGGACGCCGCGAACTCGGGCATCGTCGTCCTGCTCGTCACCGACACTGAGCTCGCCTCGCTGACGGACACCGTCACCCCGCAGGGTCTCGTCGCCGTGTGTCGCGCCCGCTCGGCGTCGCTCGACGACGTCGTCGCCCTCGCACCCCGCCTCGTCGTGGTGTGCGCCAAGGTCCGCGACCCCGGCAATGCCGGCACGGTGATCCGCTGCGCCGACGCGTTCGGCGCGGACGCGGTCGTCCTGACCCAGGGCTCGGTCGACGTCCACAACCCGAAGACCGTACGGGCCTCCGTCGGCAGCATCTTCCACCTGCCGCTCGTCGAGGACGTAAGCCTCGAGGAGGCGACGCACGCGCTCAAGGCAGCAGGCCTGACCGTCGTCGCGGCCGACGGCTCCGGCACGCAGACGCTCCTCGACCTCGACCTCACGGTCCCCGTCGCCTGGGTCTTCGGCAACGAGGCGTGGGGCCTTCCGCCGGCAGACCTTGCCACCGCCGACGTCGTCGCGAAGGTCCCCATGTGGGGCGCCGCGGAGAGCCTCAACCTCTCGACAGCAGCCGCCGTCTGCC
>JACRAA010000068.1 GCA_016213595.1 Actinomycetota bacterium
ACGGAGGAGGTTCGTCCGTCCTGGTACAGTCGCCCGCGATGAACGCCCAGGACCTCCGCCCTGTCCCCGCGCTCCTCGTCCTCGAGGACGGCCGCGCCTTCGTCGGACGATCCTTCGGTGCGATGGGGGAGACGTTCGGCGAGGCGGTCTTCACGACCGGCATGTCGGGCTACCAGGAGACGCTGACCGACCCCAGCTACCATCGCCAGGTCGTCATCGCGACCGCGCCGCACATCGGCAACACCGGCTGGAACGACGAGGACGACGAGTCGGCCCGGATCTGGGTCGCCGGCTACGTCGTGCGGGACCCGTCGCGGATCCCGTCGAACTGGCGCTCCGTACGCTCCTTGGACGACGAGCTCCGCGAGCAGGGCGTCGTCGGGATCAGTGACGTCGACACCCGCGCGCTGACCCGTCACCTGCGGGAGCGCGGCGCCATGCGCGTCGGCATCTCGACCGAGACCCTCGACCCCGACGCGCTTCTCGAGAAGGTGCTCGCCTCGCCGCAGATGGAGGGGGCGAACCTCGTCGGCGACGTCACGGTGTCCGAGGCCTACACCGTCCCAGCGGAGGGGGAGAGCCGGTACACCGTCGTGGCGCTCGACCTCGGCATCAAGTCGATGACCCCGAAGCAGATGGCCAAGCACCACATGACCGTCCACGTCGTGCCCGCCACGGCGACGATCGACGAGATCATGGCGCTCCACCCGGACGGGGTGTTCCTGTCGAACGGACCGGGCGACCCGGCGACCGCCGACACCCAGGCGGGCCTGGTCCGGGAAGCGCTGGCCCGGCGTGTGCCCTTCTTCGGCATCTGCTTCGGCAACCAGATCTTCGGGCGCGCGCTCGGCTTCGGCACGTACAAGCTCAAGTACGGCCACCGCGGCATCAACCAGCCCGTCCAGGACCGGACGACCGGCAAGGTCGAGATCACCGCCCACAACCACGGGTTCGCCGTCGACGCACCGGTCGACGCTGCGACCTCGACGCCGTACGGATCGGTGACCGTGTCGCACGTGTGTCTCAACGACTCCGTCGTCGAGGGCCTCGAGCTGACCGGTGACGACGGCCGGGTGCGGGGGTTCTCCGTGCAGTACCACCCGGAGGCCGCCGCCGGCCCGCACGACGCCGCCTACCTGTTCCAGCGCTTCGCCGACGTGATGGCCGGCGTGAGGGGAGGGGCGGCCTGATGCCCCGCCGTACCGATATCTCGTCGATCCTCGTCATCGGCTCCGGCCCGATCGTCATCGGGCAGGCCTGCGAGGTCGACTACTCCGGCACCCAGGCCTGCCGAGTCCTGCGCGAGGAGGGCTTCCGCGTCATCCTGGTCAACTCGAACCCGGCCACGATCATGACCGACCCCGAGTTCGCCGACGCGACGTACGTGGAGCCGATCACTCCCGAGTACGTCGAGAAGGTGATCCAGGTCGAGCGTCCCGACGCGCTGCTCGCGACGATGGGCGGCCAGACGGCGCTCAACACAGCGGTCGCGCTCCATGAGAGCGGGGTGCTGGCGAAGTACGGCGTCGAGCTGATCGGCGCGAACGTCGAGGCGATCCGGCGGGGCGAGAACCGTGAGACGTTCAAGGAGGTCGTCAAGTCCCTCGACATCCCGGGCGCCGACGCCGAGGTGGCTCGTTCGATCATCTGCCACGCCATGGACGAGGTGGTCGCCGCCGCCTGCGAGCTCGGCTACCCCGTCGTCGTCCGCCCGTCGTACACGATGGGCGGGGTGGGCTCCGGGTTCGCCCACGACGAGCGCGAGCTGCGGCAGATCGCCGGCGTCGGGCTCGACGCGTCGCCGGTCACCGAGGTCCTCATCGAGGAGTCGATCCTCGGCTGGAAGGAGTACGAGCTGGAGGTGATGCGTGACCGCGCGGACAACGTGGTCATCGTCTGCTCCATCGAGAACCTCGACCCCATGGGCGTCCACACGGGCGACTCGATCACCGTGGCGCCGGCCATGACGCTCACCGACCGCGAGTACCAGCGGATGCGCGACGTGGGCATCGGCATCATCCGGGCGGTCGGAGTCGACACCGGGGGCTGCAACATCCAGTTCGCTGTGAACCCCAGTGACGGCCGGATGATCGTCATCGAGATGAACCCCCGGGTCTCGCGCTCGTCGGCCCTCGCCTCCAAGGCGACCGGGTTCCCGATCGCGAAGATCGCGGCCAAGGTCGCGGTGGGCTACACGCTGGACGAGATCACGAACGACATCACGACCGAGACGCCGGCCTCGTTCGAGCCGACGCTGGACTACGTCGTCGTCAAGGTTCCCCGGTTCGCGTTCGAGAAGTTCCCGACCGCCGAGGACACGCTGACCACGCACATGAAGTCGGTCGGTGAGGCGATGGCCATCGGCCGCAACTTCACCGAGGCGCTCGGCAAGGCGCTGCGGAGCCTCGAGGACCCGAGGGCGCCCTTCGTCCTGCACGGACCGGTCACCACGCCGCTCGACGAGCTGCTCGCGACCTGCTCCCGGCCGCACGACGGGCGGCTCGGACAGGTCGTCCTGGCCCTGCGAGCCGGCGCGACGCCCCAGCAGGTCTTCGACGCGACGAAGATCGACCCCTGGTTCATCGACCAGCTCTGCGTGGTCGTCGACCTGGCCGACCAGATCGCCGCCGCGCCGGAGCTCACGCCGGACCTGCTGCGCGAGGCCAAGCGGCACGGCCTGTCTGACGCTCAGGTCGCCGGGATCCGTGGCACGACGGCAAGCGAGGTGCAGGCGCAGCGCTGGGAGCAGGGGATCCGGCCCGTCTACAAGACGGTCGACACCTGTGCGGCCGAGTTCGCCGCCACCACGCCGTACCACTACTCGTCCTACGAGCTGGAGACCGAGGTGGCGCCGCGGACCCGTCCGGCCGTGATCATCCTCGGCTCCGGCCCGAACCGCATCGGGCAGGGGATCGAGTTCGACTACTCCTGCGTCCACGCCGCGATGGCGCTGTCCGAGGCCGGCTACGAGACCGTCATGGTCAACTGCAACCCGGAGACCGTCTCCACCGACTACGACACCTCCGACCGGCTGTACTTCGAGCCGCTGACGTATGAGGACGTGCTCGAGGTCTACCACGCGGAGCTCGCCGCGGGGCCCGTGTCGGGTGTCATCGTCGCGCTCGGCGGGCAGACGCCCCTGAAGCTCGCACAGTCCCTCAAGGACGCGGGGCTGCCGATCGCGGGCACCTCGCCCGAGGCCATCCACCTCGCCGAGGACCGCGGGGCGTTCGGCCAGGTGCTCCAGGACGCCGGGCTCATGGCGCCGCGGTACGGCATGGCCACCTCGCGCGACGAGGCGCGCCGGATCGCCCACGAGATCGGCTACCCGGTGCTCGTGCGGCCGTCCTACGTCCTCGGCGGGCGCGGCATGGAGATCGTGTACGACGACGGCACGCTCGACGTCTACATCACCCGGGTCACCGCCGCGAGCTTCGACATCCCTGTGATGGTGGACAAGTTCCTCGACGACGCCGTGGAGATCGACCTCGACG
>JACRAA010000077.1 GCA_016213595.1 Actinomycetota bacterium
GCACCTGCGCGATGCGACTGGTCGGCCGCGGTCCCGGCGCGCGGATGGAGAACCGGATCCCGGGTGCCGACGCCAACCCCTACCTCGCGCTGGCCGCGATGATCGCCGGCGGCCTGCACGGCATCGACGAGGAGCTCGAGCTCGAGCCCGAGCTCACGGGCAACGCCTACGCCTCCGACAAGCCGCGGGTCCCGAGCACGATGGGAGCGGCCCGCGAGAGGTTCCACACGTCCGCGGTGGTGCGCGCGGCCCTGGGTGACGAGGTCGTCGAGCACTACGCCAACATGGCCGACGTCGAGCTGGCGGCCTACAACTCGACGGTCACCGACTGGGAGCTGCGCCGCGGCTTCGAGAGGCTCTGAGGGAAGGCGAGCATGAGCATCCTGATCAACCCGACCACCGGCGAGGAGCTCGACCACTCCCCCGCCTCGGCGACCCCGGAGGAGGCCGACGCCGCCATCGCGCGGGCACACGACGCGTTTCCAGCGTGGCGTGACGTCGCCCCCGGCGAGCGAGCCCGGCTGCTGCGGGCCTTCGCGGCGATCGTGGACGACCACCTCGAGGAGCTCGCGCAGCTGGAGGTGCTCAACGCCGGCCACACCATCGGCAACGCACGCTGGGAGGCGGGCAACGTCCGCGACTGCCTGAACTACTACTCCGCGGCTCCCGAGCGGCTCTTCGGCCGGCAGATCCCGGTGGCCGGCGGCACGGACGTGACGTTCCACGAGCCGCTCGGCGTGGTCGGGATCATCGTCCCCTGGAACTTCCCCATGCCGATCGCAGCGTGGGGCTTCGCTCCGGCGCTCGCGGCCGGCAACACCGTCGTCCTCAAGCCCGCCGAGCTCACGCCCCTGACGGCGATCCGCATCGGTGAGCTGGCGGTCGAGGCCGGGCTGCCCGAGGGTGTCCTGACGATCATCCCCGGCAAGGGGTCCGTCGTCGGCGAGCGCTTCGTGACCCACCCGCTCGTCCGCAAGGTCTGCTTCACCGGCTCGACCGGCGTGGGCAAGCGGATCATGGCGGGCTGTGCCGAGCAGGTGAAGCGGGTGACCCTCGAGCTCGGCGGCAAGAGCGCCAACATCGTCTTCGCCGACACCGACGTCGCCGCCGCGGCCGCCAGCGCGCCCGGCGCCGTCTTCGACAACGCCGGCCAGGACTGCTGCGCACGCTCGCGCATCCTCGTGCAGCGATCGGCGTACGACGAGTTCGTGGGGCGGCTCGAGACCGCGGTCCGGTCGTTCAGGGTCGTCGACCCCTCCGACGAGCAGAGCCAGATGGGCCCGATGGTGTCGTCGGGACAGCGCGACTCGGTGCAGGCCTACATCGACGACGCGAGCGTCGCCTTCACCGGCAGTGCCCCCGACGGACCGGGCTGGTGGTTGCCGCCGACCGTCGTCGAGTCGCGCGACACCAGCGAGGCGGTGTGGCGCGAGGAGGTCTTCGGTCCCGTCGTGGCAGTGATGGCCTTCGACGACGAGGACGAGGCAGTGGCGCTCGCCAACGACTCCGACTACGGCCTGTCGGGCTCGATCTTCACCTCCGACGTGGGCCGTGCGCTGCGCGTGGCGCGTCGCGTCGAGGCCGGCAACCTCTCGGTCAACAGCCACTCCTCGGTGCGCTACTGGACGCCGTTCGGCGGCTACAAGCAGTCCGGCCTCGGCCGCGAGCTCGGCCCCGACGCGCCGAACGCGTTCACCGAGGAGAAGAACGTCTTCATCGCCCACTGATCACTGAGCACGAGAGTCGAGGAACAGAACCATGGCAGGACGCATCGAGGGCCGCACGGCCGTCGTCACCGGTGGTTGCAGCGGCATCGGCCTCGCGACCGTGCGCCGCTTCGTCGAGGAGGGCGCACGGGTCGTGATCGGCGACATCGACGACGCGGGTGGCGAGGCGCTGGTCGCCGAGCTCGGCGGCCCCGACGTGGCGACGTACGTCCACGTCGACGTCACCTCCAAGGACGAGGTCGACGCGCTCTTCAGGACCGCGAAGGACACCTACGGATCGGTCGACATCGCCTTCAACAACGCCGGCATCTCGCCGCCGGAGGACGACTCGATCCTCGACACCGACCTCGAGGCCTGGCGCCGGGTGCAGTAGGTCAACCTCACCAGCGTCTACCTCTGCTGCAAGGCGGCGCTGCCCTACATGCTCGAGCAGAAGCGCGGCTCGATCATCAACACCGCGTCCTTCGTCGCCGTGATGGGCGCCGCCACCTCGCAGATCTCCTACTCCGCCTCCAAGGGCGGCGTGCTGTCGATGTCGCGCGAGCTCGGCGTGCAGTTCGCCCGCGAGGGCGTGCGGGTCAACGCGCTGTGCCCGGGACCGGTCAACACCCCGCTGCTCAAGGAGCTGTTCGCCAGCGACGCCGAGCGTGCCGCGCGACGGCTCGTGCACGTCCCGATGGGGCGCTTCGCCGAGCCCGAGGAGATGGCCAACGCGGTGCTGTTCCTCGCCTCCGACGAGTCGAGCTTCATGACGGCCAACACGTTCCTCGTGGACGGCGGCATCTCCGGCGCCTACGTCACGCCGCTCTGAGGCGAGTCATGTCTGAGGGGACCGAGGCACCCGTCGTCGGGCTGACGACGTACCGCCAGGAGGCGGCGTGGGGCGTCTGGAACACCCGCGCCGACCTGCTGCCCACGGAGTACGCCGTCGCGGTGGAGACCGCGGGTGGCGTCCCGCTGCTGCTGCCTCCTGTCGCGGCGCCCGGGGCCGCGACCCGGGTGGTGTCGCGGATCGACGCACTGGTGATCTCCGGAGGAGCGGACGTCGATCCGGCCCGCTACGGCGCCGAGCCGCACGAGCGGACCACGGGCTGGCGACCCGACCGCGACGCCTGGGAGCTCGCGCTCCTCACGGCTGCCGACGAGGCGGGACTCCCGGTGCTGGGCATCTGCCGCGGCATGCAGCTGATGGCCGTGCACGCCGGTGGGACGCTCGACCAGCACACGCCCGACCTGGTCGGGCACGACGAGCACTCCCCCGGGGGTGACGCCTACGGCGCCGTGGAGGTCGAGACCGCGGCCGGGTCCCGGCTGTCGACCCTCGTCGGCCCGCGCGTCGAGGTCGGATGCCACCACCACCAGTCCGTGGCCACCCACCCCGGCTTCCCGGCCGTGGCCCGCGCCACCGACGGGACGGTCGAGGCGAGGGAGGCCGCGGGCGACCGCTTCCGGCTGGCGGTGCAGTGGCACCCGGAGACCCGTGTCGAGATCGGCCTGATGGCGGGCCTCGTAGCGGCGGCCCGGGAGCACGCCTCTCGATGAAGTCGGGACGTCATACGGACGGGGGAAGCGCTGGTCCCCTCCGTATGACGTCCGGCGTCATCGCGCGGCGCGGTTGCGGCGCAGCGTCGCGGGCAGGGTCAGCACGATCGCGAGGAAGATCCCCAGGAACATCCCGATGGCGTTCGCCGCGACGTCGCGCGGGTCGGACACCCGGCCCGGGATCTCCTTCTGGACGGCCTCGATCATCGACGTGAGCACGATGCC
>JACRAA010000074.1 GCA_016213595.1 Actinomycetota bacterium
TGCGGGCGGCGAGTGCCGCGGCGATTCCATGCTCATGCTCGGGGTTGGCGTAGCCATGCAGGAGGTTCAGCACGACGGCGTCGGGCGCTCGGTCCACGATGCGCGCCGCCAGCTCGCTGATCTCCGCATCGTCGGGGTGGCCCAGGGGGGCTCCATCCGGCGACACCCGGGCGCCGATCTCGAAGACGTGGTCGCGGGCGACCAGAGGGCGCGGGTTCACGGCGTGGAGGTTGAACGAGTCAGGCATGCGCGAGCGCCCGATCTCGAGGATGTCGGGAAAGCCCTCGCTCACGACGAGGGCCACCCTGCCACCCGCCCGCTGGATGATGGCATTGAGCCCGATGGTCGTCCCGTGCGTCACGCTCGCGATGCGGCCGGCGCCGCCGAGCTGGGCGAGCAGGTGAGCCATCCCCGCGGCGACCGCCTCCGCCGGGTCCCGGGGCGTACTCGCCACCTTGTATCGGAAGGGGCGCGAGCCGTCATCCGGCACGGCGACGAAATCGGTGAACGTACCGCCGACGTCGATCCCCACTCGATACCTCACCATCAGCATTCCTTTCGCGGCGCCATCAGAACGCGGCGCTGAGGTTGACCCAACGGGAAAGCAGGACCATGACCAGCACGCTGAGCGCCATCAGCAGGGTGGAGACCGCGGCGGCGGACGGATCCAGCTCGAACTGCACGGCCGACATCACCCGGAGCGGGACGGTGGTGGTGTTCGGTCCGGAGACGAACATCGACACGGCCACCTCGCCGAGCGACAGGACACCGGCGAATATCCCTCCCGCCACGATTCCGGGACGCAGCTGGGGCAGGATCACCGTTCCGAAGACGCGGAGAGGGCGAGCTCCCATGCTGGCCCCCGCGCGCTCGAGCATCGCGTCGAGGGAGTGCACGCTCACGGCGACAGTACGAATCACGAACGGCAAGGTCACGAGGCTGTGTGCCAGCCACAGCCCGGTGATGGAGTTCACGAGTCGCAGCTGCTGGAGGTACGTCAGCAGGCCGAGCCCCACCATGACCTCCGGGACGATCATCGGCGACATGAAGAGAGCCATCAGCCAGCCACGATGCCTTCCACGGGACAGTCCGTAGGCGGAGAGGGTGCCCAGCACGAGGACGGTCGGGATCACCAGCGCCGCGACCACCAGGGACAAGTTGATCGAGACGACCCAGTCACGGCTCGTCAGGACCACCTGGTACCAGCGCAGAGAGAACCCACGGGGCGGGAACTGCACCAGGTCACTCGCGGTGAACGAACTGCCCGTGACCGCCACGAGGGGCATCGCCAGGAAGGCCAGGACGACCCACGCCGCGACGAGGACCCCTGGCCCACTCCCGAGGGGACGCATTCTCGACCTAGTCATGGATCCGTCTCTCCCAGTGGTGGCCGAACCTGGTGAGGACGGCGATGGCAACGAGCGAGACCGCGAACAGGGTGAAGCTCATGGCGGCAGCTGATGGCTGGTTGAAGACGCGGAGCGCCTGGTCGTACACGCGGAGGCCGGCGAGTGGTTGGTTCGCGCCTCCGACGAGCAGGGGTGTCACGTAGATGCCCATGGCGAGCGAGAACACGATGGCCGCACCGCTGACGAGCCCTGGCACCGAGAGCGGCAGCACGACGTTGAGGAAGGTGGCCGCCGGGCGTGCTCCGAGCGAGGAGCTGGCTCGCAGGTAGGCGTCGTCGATCCTCGACAGCGCTGTGGAGAGCGTCACGATTGCGAAGGGCAACAGCACGTGGGTGACGACAACGACGACCGTGACCGGGCCGGTCAGCAGGTTCACGGGGCCGGCGACCAGCCGGGTTCCCACGAGCAGCCTGTTGACAGGACCGTTTGCGGCCAGCAACGCCCGCCATCCGAACGAGCGGACGACCACGCTGGTCAACAACGGCGAGACGACGACCAGGACGATGACCAGGCGCAGCACCGCCGACCGGGCATGCACCAGCAGCCAGGCGACGGGGTACCCGACGACGGCACAGAGCACGGTGACGATCAGCGCCATCTCCACGGTGTAGGCCAGCGCGTCACGGTAGTACCTCCCGGACAGCACCTCTGTGTACTGGGCCGCCGTGAAGCCCTGCTGAGGGTCGAAGTAGGCGTCCGTCGGCCGCAGGCTCAGCACGAGCAGGCTGAACAGGGGCACCACGAAGAGCGCGAGGAGGAACAACCCACCGGGGGTCAACGGCAACCACGCGAGCAGACGGGTCCGCCGGCGGAGAGGGCCCATCATTCCTGGATCACCACCACCGAGTCGGCGCCCCACGTGAGGCGGACAACCTCTCCCTCCTCAGCCGGTGCCCCCGACCGCCCGGTGTCGGGCAGCTCGACGCTGATCACCTGACCGGGGACGCGAGTCGCCGCAGTGTCGTCGGGCAGCAGCCGGACCTGGACGTGCCAGGTGCCGCCGGAGAACGCGCGGAAGGTCACCTCGCCCCGCGGCCCCTGGCCGGCTACGGCGTCGCTCGCCAGCCGCAGCTGTTCGCGCCGCAGCACCACAGTGACCTCGGTCCCCCCGGGGCAGTCGGTCGTGACGGGGAGCGACGTGCCGTTGCTCACCACGGTGTGGGAGTCCACCACAGTGGCCCGCACGAGGTTTCCGGCGCCGAGGAAGTCGGCCACGAAGGGGGTTCTCGGCGAGCGGTAGATGTCCTGAGGAGTGCCGATCTGTTCGATGCGTCCCCTGTTGAGGAGGGCCACCCGGTCGGCCATGGTGAGCGCCTCGTCCTGGTCGTGCGTGACGAAGATCATGGTGGTGCCGACGCGCCTCTGGATCTGGCGGAGCTCCGACTGCATCTGTCGCCGAAGCTTGGCGTCCAGGTTCGACAGCGGTTCGTCCAGCAGCAGGACGGTCGGTGAGTACGCAAGTGCGCGGGCCAGTGCGACGCGCTGCTGCTGCCCGCCGGACAGCTGGCGCGGCATGCGTTCCGCGTACTCGGAGAGGCCGACCAGGTCGAGCACCTCCGCCACGCGTGTTGCCTGGCCAGCCTTGCTGGCCCCGCGCACCTTCATCCCGTAGCTCAGGTTCTGCGTCACCGTCATGTGCGGGAACAACGCGTAGCTCTGGAAGACCAGGCCGAGGTTACGGCGGTAGGGCGGCGTGTGCGTGAGGTCCCGTCCGTCGATGAGGACGCTGCCCGCTGTGGGTTCGACGAAGCCCGCGATGACGTTGAGCAGGGTCGTCTTCCCACACCCGGAGGGCCCCAGGACGGAGAGGAACTCCCCCGGCCGCACCTCGAGCTGGTCGATGTCGAGGATCGTCGTCTCGCCGTACCCGGCCTTCAGACCGTGCACAGCCACATGACCGCTGGTCACGAGAACTGCTCGTTCCACTTCCTCTGCAGGGTGGTCAGCTGGGGCGAGACCTTGGCGTAGTCGATCCAGGCGAAGTCCCGGTACGTCTGGTCGCCGTACTTGATCCGGTCCCGGAAGGTCTGGCTGTACTGGTTCTTGTCGTTGGAGGCTGCGTACCAGGTTCCCTCGGCGAACACCTTCTGGTTCTCGGGACGCGTCAGCTCCGTGAGGAACTGGTAGGCGAGGTCCTGGTTGGCGCTGCCCTTGGCGAGGTAGTACGAGGTCAATGCCCCGACCGCTCCCGACTTGGGGTAGACGAACCCCACGGGCACGCCCTTCTGCTCGAGGGCGAAGGCGCGACCGTCCCACCACGGAACAATCCAGACATCGCCGTTCTGGATGGCCGTCTGCATACTGCCGGAGTCGGCTGGGAAGGCGGATGTGCAGCCCTTCAGCTTGGCGAGCGTCGCGAACGCCTTGTCGACCGAGGCTTGGTCGTCCATCGACCCGCCCTGCTCGTGCACCAGCCCCGCCAGCATCTCCAGGCCGGGGTTGTACGTCAGCGGCGGCAGGCCCACATGACCGCAGTACTCGGGCTTCGTGAGGTCGGACCAGTTCTGGGGCGGAGTGCTGATCTTGTCCTTCCGGTAGGCCAGGCCGGTCGAGCCGGTGGTCAGCGGCAGGCCGTAGGTCTTCCCGTCGGCGCCCGCATGCTGCACCAGGACGGGGCTCAGATCGCTGAAGCCCTCGATCCTCTTGGGATCCAGCTCGGTGAGGACGCCCGCGCGCGCGGCCTGCACCGTGATGTCGGGGGTGAACGCCATGAGGTCGTAGGGAGGATTCGTGCCAGCTGCGGCACGCAGCTTGACCAGCCAGTCGGAGCCGCCGCCGGGAACCAGCTGCACCTTGGCGCCCGTGCGCTTCTCGAACGGAACGACGAACGCCTGCGTGAAGGTGTCGCTCCACGCTCCGGCGAACGCCGTGACGGTGAGGGTGCGACCGGCACCCCCTCCGCCTGGAGATCCGCCCGAGTTGGAGCCAGAGGACGCGCCTGGACCGGTGTCGACGGCGCACGCCGAGAGGGTGAGGGCGAACATGGCCAGGAGCGCCGCGACAAGACGCCGGGAGCGGGAGCGGGCAGACACTGCGGCAACCTCCGAGAAGTATCGAGACGGCGCCACTCCGCGACGAAGCCGGCGCGGCGAGCGGCTAGCCAAGCATTCCCACCGAGCGGGGCCTGGAGAAGACCGAAGATGTTTGACCCCTCAAAGAATTCTTGGGAGGCGTCCCTCGCCGCGAGCGGACATCTTGCGCAGCTCGGGCTGGTCGTGGCCTAGATCTCGACGTCGCGGTCGACGAAGGTGACCCGGGTCCAGGATGCCGGGACGTGCGTGTCGTTGACCCCGTGTGGGCTGGCCGACCATCCCAGACCTACTGTCCTGCCGGCGTCGCGGGTCGGCATCTGCTCGAAGCGCCCAAGAAAGATCGACCAGGTGTCTCCCGGTGTCGGCGGCAGCGCGCGGCCATGGGCGAGATCAGCCAGTGAGGCCCACGGGATCTTGACCGCGGCGCTCCAGCCGCGGTCGATGGACTGCGGGTCGTTCAACGTGCCGTCGACGCTCACCGCCAGCTGGAGCCCGGCCATGTCGTAGTCGAGGAACGCCCACCGGGTGCCGCGCGGGTGGGCGCCGGCCCAGAAGGTCGAATCGTTGACCGAGTAGTCCCCGGAAAAGGAGTGGACGCGGGGCGAGTGGACGTCGAAGCGAGGCTGGTCCCACTCGGAACCGGTGGTGTACGCGTCCCTCCACACGAAGAAGACCTCGTACATCGTGCCAAGCGCGTTGAACTCCAGCTCGTAGTACGAGTCGATGCCGTCGATGAACACCTCGAGATCGTTCTCGAAGAAGATGAGCGAGTCGCGCTCGGTGTAGCGCGCCCTCACCTGCGGCTCCTCGGCGTCGAACCCGATGTAGAGGAACTCGTCGTCCCACAGGATCCGTGCACGGGTACCGAACGGTGCCGGTTCTCCGCTGCCGATGTCCACGAAGCGTGGAGTCGGCGGCGCAGCCTGCCATGCAGGCTTGTCGAGGCGGCCGTCGATCACCAGCGGCCGGGGCGCGCGAAGCGCCTCGTACGGCTGGCCACACCACCCGTACCCGTCGGGATTGATCGCCACCGGTCGTCCTTTCCTAGAAGGGAATTCTGTCTGGGCCACCAGGCCGTCAGGATGGGCGTCGGGCGAGCGGTGCGGAACCGCCAGGCAGCCACCCGTGAACGTTGGTCACACGCAGACAGTAGGTAGCGCCGGGTTCGAGGAGAATGCACGAATCGATGCACACCTGGACGGATCTCTGATGTTGGTCCCGGCGACCACGATCACGGCCGATGCGGTGAGAGCCTCCAGCCTCGCCCTGGCAGAGTTGTCTCATCCTGGTAGGCACATCCCAGGCCGTACCGCCGGCCACTTTTGTTGCCCACGCTGAACCCGAGACACCTGGAGCTGAAGCCGATGACCCGTATCGCGATGACGGATGGCTGGTCCTACCGGGCTCCGCAAGGTCCTTTCGCCGCGGTTCAGGGCGTATCGGCCGCGGCCATTCCGGTTCGCCTTCCCCACGATGCGATGCGCGACGCCGAGCGCCGTCCGGATGCTCCGTCGAAGGGCGCGTCGGCGTACTACCCGCCGGTCGACGTCACGTACCTGAACACGTTCGACGTTCCGGAGTCGTGGGCTGAGAAGGTCGTGTCCCTCGAGATCCAGGGTGCGTACGCGCACGCGATGGTCTTCGTCAACGACGAGCTCGCCGGTAACCGCGCCAACGGGTACGCGCGCTTCTTCGTCGACCTGACCCCGTACCTGAAGGTGGGTGAGGAGAACGGGCTTCGGGTCGAGACGAGGTCCGGTCAGGACTCGCGCTGGTACTCGGGTGCCGGCCTGTACCGACCCGTCGTCCTTCATGTGAACGACCTCGTCGACCTCACCCCCGACGGCGTGAGGATCACGACGATCCGCGTCGAGGACGACCACGCGGTCGTCGAAGTGGCCACGTCGGTCCGCAACGCGGGGCACACGACGGCGACCCGTACGGTCACCACGGTGGTACGAGACGCCGGCGGGGCCGAGGTCGAGGGTGACGTGACACCCATCACCCTTCCGCCGGGCCAGACCTCGGTCGTGAGACAGCGCCTGTACGTCCAGGCTCCGGCGCTCTGGTCGGTCGACCGCCCGAACTTGTACGAGGCGCAGGTGGACGCCGGCGGCGATGCCGTCGTCGAGCGCTTCGGCATCCGTACGGTCACAGCCGACCCGCGCAAGGGCCTGCGGATCAACGGGGAGCCGGTACTGATGCGTGGCGCCTGCATCCACCACGACAACGGGCCTCTCGGTTCCGCCGCGATCGGGCGCGCCGAGGAGCGTCGCGTCGAGCTCCTGAAAGCGGCCGGCTTCAACGCCATCCGCAGCGCGCACAATCCCGTCTCAGTCGCGATGCTCGACGCGTGCGACCGCCTCGGCATGCTCGTCATGGACGAGCTCACCGACATGTGGGGCCGTGGCAAGACGGTGCACGACTATGCGCTCGACTTCCCCCTCTGGTGGGCCGAGGACCTCAGCGCCCTTGTCTCCAAGGACTACAACCACCCCAGCGTCGTCCTGTACTCCCTGGGCAACGAGATCGCCGAGGTCGGGACCCCTCACGGTGCCGTGCTCGCCCGGGCCATGGCCGAGACCGTACGCGTTCTGGACCCGACCAGGCTCGTCACCAACGGTGTCAACATGGCGCTCGCCGTCATGGACGAGCTGGCTGAGGGAGTCCTCCTGAACGAGGCCCTCGGCGGGGACCAGGCGATGGACCAGCTGGCGATGGGCGAGTCAGCCACGCGTCGTACGGCCGAGTCGCACTCCGTGCTCGACGTCGTGGGGCTGAACTACGCGGAAGGCCGGTACGACCTCGACCGCGAGCTCTTCGGTCATCGCGTGATCGTCGGGTCCGAGACCTTCCCGTCGCAGATCGGACGACTGTGGCCGATGGTGGTCGCCAGCCCGGACGTCATCGGCGACTTCACGTGGACCGGGTGGGACTACCTCGGCGAGGCCGGGATCGGCGCGACCGCCTACCAGGAGGACGTGGACGCCGTCCCGGGCTTCGAGCGCGAGTTCCCGTTCCTCACCGGCTGGTGCGGCGACCTCGACATCACAGGCTTCAGGCGCCCGGTCTCCTACTACCGAGAGATCGTGTTCGGGCTGCGCTCCGAGCCGTACATCGCCGTCCGGCGACCTGAGCGCCACGACCATGCGATCACGTACCAGTCGCCCTGGGCCTGGAGCGACTCGGTGTCCTCGTGGACCTGGCCGGGGTTCGAAGGCCGACCCGTCACCGTCGAGGTGTACGCGGACGCAGACGAGGTGGCCCTGCTGGTCGACGGGACCGAGATCGCGAGGGCCGATGTCGGGGTCGCGAAACCGAAGCTGGCAGAGCTGGAGACGACCTACAGGCCGGGTGAGCTCACCGCCGTCACGTACAGGAAGGGCAGAGAGCACGGGCGATCCACGCTGCGCACCGTCCCGCTCGACTCCCTGCGCCTGACCGCGACGGCAGACCGGACGGTCCTTCTCGACAACGACGCCGACTTGTCGTACATCGCGGTCGAGCTGCTCGGCGACGGCATGCTCGCCACCGGTGCGGACCGTCCTGTGACCGTGTCGGTGACAGGTTCCGGCCGGCTCGAAGGCATGTGCAGCGCCAACCCCAAGACGCTGGAGCGGTTCTCGGACCCCACGTGGCGAACCTTCGACGGCCGAGCGCTGGCCGTGGTTCGCCCCACCGGGGCCGGCACGATCTCCGTCACCTGCTCAGCGGAGGGGCTCGCGCCAGTCACCGTTCACCTCACAGTCACGGCCTCGCCTGCTTCCTGACTTGGCAGGGACAGCACAGGGCCCCGTGACGGCGTAGGTGCGGGCGACGCTGCGTCAGGGTTCGTACGCCAGCAGCTCCCGAGCGGTCGCCTCGTCGGTGGCGAGGCCGCTGACGAGGTCGGCCTTCAGAACCGCGTGCAGGGCGGCGACCTTCTCGTGCCCCCAGGCCACGGCAAGCGACAGCTTGATGCCGGTGAGCCGCTCCGGGGCCATGCAGATCATCCGGTCACAGAGAGACGTACGGACGTGGCGGCCCCCGGCGTCGAAATGGTGCCCGCAGATGTGGGCGACGGCTCGGCCCTTCCTCACCTCCGCACGGACCTCGTCGGTGAGGTAGTTGCGCAGGATCGCTCCGGATGTACCGTCCGCGCCGACCGCACCCACACCGACGAGCGCGACGTCGGCACGCGCCGCCAGCTCGAACGTGGACACCACGATCTCCTCGTGGCGTACGGACCGCGCGACAGCCGCCGACGTGAGGACGATCGGCACGGGCATCGGCCGGTACGTACCGCCCATCTTCGCCGCCAGTCGTCGGCACAGGTCGGGGCTGTCGACGAGCTCCCGGTCGGGAACGCCGAGGGAGCCGATCATCTGGGTGACGCAGGAGTACTTCCATCGCTGCTGAGGCATCGCGTCGACGACGGCGGCCACGGAGGTGCCGTTGGACAGTGCCACCAGGATCCGGGCGTTGCCGTGGTCGACAAGCGCTTGGGCTCCCACCCGTCCCACGTTCATGCCCGGCAGGCCCGAGGTCTGGCCGGCGACCACCGCCAGGTCGAGGCCGAACCGGCGCGTCAGCCGGCGCTCGAGGTCCAGCACCTGCTCGAGAGGGTGGGAGACCGTGATCGTCACCATCCGGCGCTCGCGCGCCTCGGCGAGCAGCCGGGACACAGTCGGCCGCGAGTAGCCGATGGTCCTCGAGATCTCGTCCTGACCCTTGTTCTCGAGGTAGTACATCCGGGCGACGGCGAGGAGCAGGTCGAGCCTCTCCCGGGCTGAGGCTCCCTCACTCGTGGTGAACATCTGTTCGTTCTCGAGCTCGTCCACGCACACATACTGCCTCACGGCGTGCAGCAGGTGAAGGGCGGGTGCACATTTGTTCAGCGCCGATGACGACCCAGCCACGCCTTGGTCGAAGGATGAGGGCAGTCCTCAACCGACATCCAACGAAGGAGTCATCGTGTCCTACGCCCGCACACTGCTCGGGGACGTCGCCCCCGACACCCTCGGCGTCGTCAACGCCCACGACCACCTGATTCGTACGGGTGCGGGCGAGGTCTACATCGAGGCCGACCACCTGCTCGACAGCGTCGACAAGGCCGTCGAGGAGGCGGGCTACTTCGTCAGCGCATCGAGGAACTGGAGCCCCGACGGCGGCACCGTCGTCGACATGTGCCCGGCCAACTGCGGTCGCGACGTCGACAAGCTCGCCGCGGTGAACGCCCAGGTCCCCGGTCTCCAGATCATCATCGCGACCGGCTTCCACCGCGAGCACGTCTACCTCGAGACCCGCTCCCACTGGGTCAGCCGCTACACGGTGGACCAGATCGCGGACCTGCTGATCGCCGACATCACCGAGGGCATCGACCGGCACGACTACTCGGGGCCGATCGTCGACCGCACGCCGTACAAGGCCGGTGTGATCAAGGTCGCCACCGCCTACGGCAAGATCACCGCCTTCGAGCGGAAGTGCATGGAGGCCTCGGCGAAGGCGGCCATCGAGACCGGCGCCCCGATCAACACGCACACCACGTACGGGACCTGCGGCCTCGAGCAGGCACAGATGCTCATCGGGTTGGGCGTCCCCGCCGACCAGATCGCCATCGGCCACATCCAGCGCAACGCCGACCTCTACTACCTCCGGCAGATCCTCGACACGGGCGTCTACCTGGAGATCGACGGCACCTACCGGATCAAGTACCAGCCCGAGGCCAACCGCATGATGGAGCTCTGCGAGCTCGGCAAGAGGGGCTACGGCAAGCGGATCCTGCTCGGGACCGACTCCGGCAAGCGCTCGTACCAGAAGGCGTACGGGGCCGTGACCGGTGTCGACTTCAACCCGGCCGTGGACGGCCCGCGCATGATCGCCGAGGGCTTCGACCCCGCCTACGTCGACGACCTGCTCATGAACAACGGCCAGACCTTCTTCACGATGCGCAAGGACTCCTGATGCTTCCTCGCCTCCAGGTCGCGGTCGACAACCTCGATCTCGTCTCGGCGTTCCGCGCCCTGCAGCAGTGCGCGGACGAGGTCGACGTCATCGAGTGCGGGACCATCCTCATCATCAACGAGGGCCTTCGGGCCGTCCGTGAGATCCGGGCGCTGTTCCCCGAGAAGACCATCCTCGCGGACGTACGCATCGCCGAGGCGGGCTCGCTCATCTCGCGGCAGTGCTACGAGGCCGGAGCCGACTGGGTCTCCTGCGTCGCCGGCGCCTCCCTGACGACCATCGCCCAGGTAGTGGCTGCGGCGAAGGAGCACGGCGGCGAAGTACAGGTCGAGCTCGGCGAGTCGTACGACGCGACACGCGCTCAGGCCTGGCGCGACCTCGGCGTCCAGCACGTGATCGTCAAGCGGTCGCGGGACCGGGAAGCAACCGGAACGCTGACCTGGGGACCACAGGACATCGAGCGGATCAGGGAGCTGGCATGGATGGGCTTCACCGTGACCGTCACCGGCGGCATCACGGCGGACGAGCTCGACGCCTTCGCAGGCACCCCGGTGGGGGTCGTCATCGCGGGCAGGTCGATCATGGGAGCCGAGGACCCCAGGGCGTCCGCCATCGAGCTTCGAGACGCGATGGGTCGGGCCTGGTCATGACGGGTGGCGTACGGCTCGGGATCTACGAGAAAGCACTACAGACCACACTGGGGTGGGACACGTTCTTCGCACAGGTCAACGACGCCGGCTTCTCGTTCTGCGACCTGTCCATCGACGAGACGCCCGAGAGGTCTGCGCGGCTGAGGTGGACGGCGGCCGAGCGGGCATCCGTCCGCCAGGCGGCCCAGGACGCCGGCGTACAGATCGGGGGTCTCTGTCTGAGCCTGCATCGCAAGGTGATGCCCGGTTCGGTAGACCCTGCGATCCGCCAGCGGGCCCTGGACGTCTACCACCAGGGGATCCGGCTCGCGGCCGACCTCGGCGTCAGCGTCGTGCAGGTGGCCGGCTACTACGCGTACTACGAGCCCGACGACCCGGACGCTCGCCGCCGGTACGTCAACACCTTGCTCGCGGCCGTACCGATGGCTGCTCGCGAAGGCGTCATCCTCGCGATCGAGAACGTCGACGGCCACGACATCGCGGCGATCGGCGACGCGATGTCGGTCGTCCGCGAGATCGGCTCGCCCTGGGTCCAGACCTACCCGGACGTCGGCAACATCGCCGAGCACGGGGGCGATGCCGCCCAGGAGCTGCGGGACGGAGAGGGCCACATGGTGGCCATCCACCTGAAGGACGTCCTGCCCGGTCAGCCGCGACGGATCCCGTTCGGCACGGGTGTCGCCGACTTCCCCGCTGCCTTCGCCGAGCTCAGGCGCCAGGAGTGGTCGGGCCGGCTGATGCTCGAGATGTGGAACGACGAGTCCCCTGACTCCGTATCCCTGTGCCGTGAGGCCCGGGAGTACATCGCAGCA
>JACRAA010000075.1 GCA_016213595.1 Actinomycetota bacterium
CAGTCCCGGTACCTCCCGGCCTCCGTCTACAGTCGGGTCCATGCGTGCAGTGCAGGCCCGCGAGGCGGGCGGTCCCGAGGTGCTGGAGCTTGTCGAAGTGCCCGACCCGGCACCGGAACGTGGCCAGGTGCTGGTGAAGGTGGCGGCGGTCGGCGTGAACTTCATCGACACGTACAGGCGTGGCGGCGTCTATCCCATGCCCTTCCCGCATGTCGTCGGCAGCGAGGGCGCGGGTGAGGTGGTTGCGCTCGGCGAGGGTGTGACGGACGTCGCCGTCGGCGACCGTGTGGCGTGGTCCGACGCGCCGGCCTCGTACGCGGAGCTCGTCGTCGTCCCCGCCGACCGGCTGCTGCCCGTCCCGGACGACGTCGACCTCGAGACAGCCGCGGCGGTACCGCTCCAGGGCATGACCGCCCACTACCTCTGCGTGTCCACCTACCCGGTCCAGCCCGATGACACCGTGCTCATCCATGCCGCCGCGGGCGGGGTGGGGCTGCTGCTCACCCAGCTCGTCGTGTCACGCGGCGGCCGGGTGATCGGTACGGTCTCGACCGACCTCAAGGCCGGGCTGGCACACGAGGCGGGAGCCGACATCGTCATCCGCTACGACCAGCTCGAGGACCTCACCAAGGACCTGCCACGCCGCGTCCGCGAAGCGACCGCCGGTGAGGGGGTCGCCGCGGTGTACGACGGCGTGGGCAAGGCGACGTTCGACGCGTCGCTGGCCAGCCTGCGCCCCCGCGGCATGATGGTCCTCTTCGGCGGCGCGAGCGGACAGGTCCCGCCGTTCGACCTGCAGCGGCTCAACACCGGTGGCTCCCTGTACGTCACCCGCCCGACCCTCGCCTACTACGTCGCCACCAGGGACGAGCTCCGCTGGCGCGGCGATGAGGTGTTCGAGGCCGTACGGACGGGAAAGCTGACCGTACGGATCGGGGCGCGGTTCCCGCTCGCGGATGCCGCGGAGGCGCACCGTGCGCTCGAGGGACGCGAGACGACCGGGAAGGTGGTCCTCGTACCGTGAGCGCTTCCACTGAGACGGCGGCTGCTGAGGCAGGTCCGCTCGGCGCTCCTGCCGGGAGCGTCCAGACGCAGCCGGCCCTCGCCTGGCGAGGCGTGATGCTCGACGTGGCGCGTCATTTCCTGCCGATCGGGGAGGTACGACGGCTCGTCGAGGCCATGTCGCTGCTGCGCCTCAACGTGCTGCACCTGCACCTCACCGACGACCAGGGCTGGCGCTTCGAGTCGAAGACCTGGCCGCGGCTCACCGAGGTCGGCGCCTGGCGTGACGAGACGGTCGTGGGCCGGCCGGGCAACTACCACGACCAGACGCTGCATCCGGAGAACCACCTCAACAGCTACGACGGTGTCCCGCACGGCGGCTACTACACCCAGGACGAGCTGCGGGAGCTCGTCGCCGTCGCACGCCACCGCGGAGTCAGCGTGATGCCGGAGATCGACATGCCGGGGCACATGCGGCCGGTGCGGGCCGCGTACCCGGAGCTGGGCTACGAGCCGGCCCCGTTGGGGGTCGGCCGGAGCTGGGGCGTCTACCCCGAGGTGCTCCGCGTGGACGACGTGGGGCTCGCGTTCTGTACCGACATCCTCGGCGAAGTGCTCGACGTCTTCGACAGCCCGTACGTGCACATCGGCGGCGACGAGTGCCCGGTCTTCGAGTGGGAGGCCTCGCCGGGAGCGCAGGCCCACTCCCGCGCCCTCGGACTCGACGGCGTGACGCAGCTGCAGCACTGGTTCACGAGCCGCATCGGCTCGTACCTCGCCTCCCGGAGCCGCAGGCCGGTGGGCTGGGACGAGATCATCGACGAGGGCGTTCCGGAAGGCGACCCGGTCGTCGTCGCCTGGCGCAGCTGGACGGAGGCGGCGACCCGGGCTACCCGCGCCGGGCTCGACGTCATCCAGGCGCCGCCCCTCCTGTACTTCGACTATGCCGCCGGGAGCGGCGAAGACGAGCCCCTCGCGATCGGGCCGGGCGGGACGCTCGCTGACGTGTACGCCTACGACCCGTACGCGGGGATCGTCGACGACTCCCGCCTCCTCGGGCTGCAGGCGCAGCTGTGGAGCGAGTACATCCCCACGGCGCAGCACCTGTGGTACATGGCCTTCCCGCGGCTGGTCGCCGTCGCCGACATCGGCTGGTACGGCGCGGACAGGCCGCCGTACGAGGAGTTCCTCGCCGGCCTCCCGCCCCGTCTCGAGGCGCTGCGGGACCTCGGGATCGGCCATCGGCCGCTGTCGTAGGCCAGGCACGACCCGCCGCATCCATTCACTGGCAGATACGCGACCGCCGACGCACATACGCATCGCAGGCCGGGTATGCGCCACTGAATGGAGGTCTGCGTCCGCAAGGGCTCCGCACCTGGGCGCGCAACCGCACACCGCGGCCAGCCCCGCGTGTCAGGCCGGGACGACCTCGTGGGACTCGTCCCAGCGGTCGCGAGCGGCGAGCACGTCGTCGAGGTGAGCCTCGGCCCAGCGGCGGTTGACGCCGATCGGCTCGAGCAGGGACGACCCGAGGGCCGTCAGCGCGTACTCGACGCGCGGCGGGACCTCGGCGTAGATCGTGCGGGTGACGAGCCCGTCCTGCTCCAGCCCACGCAGGGTCGCCGTGAGCACGCGAGGCGTCACCCCACCGATCGCCTCGCGGAGCCGGGTGAAGCGCAGCGCACCTGCGCTGAGCGCCTCGATCACCAGCGGGGTCCAGCGCTCGCCGATCCGCCGCAGCACCTCCCGCGACGGGCAGTCCGGGTCCATCACGTCGGGAACGCGCCCGCTGTTCAGCTCCCCGTTCAGCTCCCCGCTCACCTCGCTTGATCGCTTGCTATTCACAAGGGAACTATAGCCGTTTGTGGATACTGGTATCCAGTGGATACCGTGAGGTGACAAGGAGCGAGATCCAGGAGGACACATGAAGATCGTCATCTACGGCGCCACGGGAATGGTCGGCAGCCAGATCGCACAGCAGGCGGTGGCACGCGGCCATGAGGTGTCCGCGGTCTCCCGAAGCGGGGCCGATGTCGAGGGCACGACGGCTGTCGCGGCCGACCTCACGGACACCCAGCGCGTGGTCGAGCTCGCGGACGGCGCCGACGCGGTCGTGTTCTCCGTCCCGCCGGACCGTACCGGCGGCCCTGCCGAGCCGGTCATCGACGCCCACCGCCGCATCATCGCCGCCCGGCCCGCCGCCCGCCTCGTCATCGTCGGCGGCGCCGGCTCGCTCAGGAGCGGCGACGGCGACGCCCTGCTCCTGGACGCTCCGGGCTTCCCCGACGCGTACAAGCCGGAGGCCCAGGCGTTCACCACGATCCTCGACGACTACCGCTCGTCGGACGGGCTGAGCTGGACTCTCGTGTCGCCCTCCCCGGTCATCGCCCCCGGCGACCCGAAGGGCTACGTGCTCGGTACGGACTCGCCGGCCGGCGGCTCCGTGACGACGAGCGACTTCGCGGCCGCGGTGCTCGACGAGCTGGAGAACCCCGCGCACGCCGGCGCCCGCTTCACCGTGGCGTCCAAGGCCTGATCCGGTCGGCGGTCAGACGGGCTCGCCTCCGAAGAAGCTCGACCATGGGATGACCAGGGGCGCGTCGTGGACCACCACGTCGTAGAGGAACCTCGTCAGCGGGAAGTCACCGGGCGCGACCAGGCCGCGCTCGGTGAGCCGCTGCAGCGCCCCCCCGATGACGACGATGGCCGCGACCCCCTCGAGGGTGACGCCCTTCATCCGGACATCCCTCACCTCCGAGAACGGGATGCCCTCGCCGACCAGCGCTCCGGCCTTGACGTTGCGGCCGCCCATCGACGTCACGTACATGTCGCCGACACCGCCCAGGCCGTCTCCCGACGTGGGGTCGCCGCCCAGGAGCGCGATGTACGAGTGGACCTCGCGCGAGCCCTGCGCGAACAGCCCGGACATGTAGTTGAGCAGCTGGTGCGGGGAGTCCTCCCAGCCGTTGGCGCGGAGGATGCCGGCGGCGAAGCCCTGCGCGAAGGCGAACACGTTCTTCGTGGCGGCGCCGACCTCGTGCCCGATGAAGTCCGTGGACGTCCAGACGTGGTAGTACGAGGTCCGGTACAGCCGGGCCAGGCTGTCCAGCGATGCCTGGTCCGGTCCGGTGAACACGACGCAGGCATCCCGGCGGACCGCGAGCTCCGCCGCGAGGCACGGGCCGACGACCGCCTGCCATGTCACCTGCTCGGCCACCGGGCCTACCGCACGCTGCAGGACCTCGGGCAGGATGTGCAGGCTCCCGTCCGCGTCCGCCTGCAGGCCCTTCGTCACGACGAGCACCCTCTGCCCCGGCACGAGCAGCCTGCGCAGCTGCTCACCCATCCAGTCGATCCCGAACGAGTTCACCCCGACCATGACGACGTCGGCGCCGGCGAACGCGTCGGCGGCTTGGGAGAAGTAGTACGGCTTGACTCCGGCATCCAGGACGACCCCGAGGTTCGGATGCAGCCCGGTCGCTCTGACGGAAGCGATGACGTCGTCGTCGAGGTGGGTGCCGACGAGGCGTACCTCATGGCCGTTGTCCCGTGCGGGGTTCGTCAGGGCCGAGGCCATGACGCCCGCGCCGAGGACTGCGATCGTCGCCATCTGGTGTCTCCTTCTGCGGTCAACGTTCTGGGTCAGCGTTCTGGGTGTCAGCGTTCTGGGTCAGGGGACTTCTGCGGTCACCAGGGCGGCGACCTCGTCCAGCCACGCGGCGCGCTGGTCGAGGGAGCTGCTGGTGACCGGTGCGTACAGGCGGCGGACCACCCTGCTCACTCCGCAGAAGCCGAAGACGCCGACGGTCCAGACCTGCTGCCCGGGGTCCTTGAAGACTTCGACCTCCCGCTCGGGCGGCGTGTCACCGGTGGTGAACACGAGCGCGGCCCGCGCCCGGAGCAGCCCGATCGCGGGCTCGCCGATCGGAGCGTCGCGGTACGCGACCTCCGGCACGAACGTACGGTCGATCCAGCCCTTGAGCATCGCGGGCGGCATGCTCCACCAGTTCGGGTGGAAGACGATGACGAGGTCGGCGGCGGCGAGCTGCTCCTGATGCGTCTGTACGAGCTCGTCGCCGCCGGACACCGGCTCGAAGCTCTCGGCGTACAGGTCGTGGTGCGCGACGTCCACGCCCAGCTCGTGCAGGGTCGCCATCGCACGTTCTGCCATGGAGTGGCTGAAGCTCGCGGGGTTCGGGTGGCCTACCACGGACAGCGCGAACACCAGGCCTCCTTCACTCGGTCGCCTCGACTGTAGCGAGCGGTGCCCGCTGGACACGGGAGACCCGTCCCGTGCGGACAGGAAGCCCGAGCGCCCGCGTACCGTCGTCGCGACGCTCAGTCGTGCCAGGTCTGCGCGGCCTTGCGCGAGCGGAGGTAGGAGTCCACGACAGCGGTGCCCAGCTCGTCGAGGTCGGGAGCCACGACACGGCCGTCGACCCGCTCCGCGAGTGTGGCCGTGAAGCGCGCCAGCCCCGGGTCGTCACCGAGTCGGAAGAACGTCGTCTGGGTGCCGCGCCGGCCGACCTGGTCGAGGGCGGTGATCGTGAGGCGCAGTGTCTCGTCGTCCGGCGGGTACGCGAACCAGGCGTGCCCCTCGCCGGTGAGGTGGGCGGTCGGCTCGCCGTCCGTGACGATGAGCAGCACCGGTTGCATGGTCGGGTGCTCGCGGAAGAACTTCTCCGCCAGGAGGAGCGCGTGGTGGAGGTTCGTGCCCTGCTCGCGGACCGCCGACAGGCCGGTGAGCTCGTCGATGTCCGTCGTCTGTGCGAGGTAGCCGAACGTCACGAGCTCCAGCCGGTCCCCGCGGTACCGGGTGGAGACGAGGTGGTGCAGCGCCAGCGCCGTACGTTTCATCGGCAGCCACCGGCCCTCAGCCGCCATGGAGTACGAGACGTCGACAAGCAGCGCGACGGCCGACTGCGTACGGGCCTCGGTCTCGGCCACCTCGACGTCGCGGACGTCGATGCGCAGCCCCTTGCTCGGGTCGCCGCCCTCGACCACGGTGCGGCGCACGGCGTTCGTGATCGTACGGGTCACATCCCACGGCTCCGTGTCGCCGAACGCCCACTCGCGGCTCGCGCCGGTCTGGTCGCCCGCCGCGCCCGCGAGTCGCGTGTCCCGGGATCCGGTACGTCCCGAGAGCTGCTTCGCGGCGTCCTCGAGCAGCGACTTCCCGAGCCGCCGCATGGCCGCGGGGGAGAGGCGCAAGGAGCCGTCCGGGGTGCGCCGGAGCAGGCCGGACGACCGCATCTGGCGCTCGATCTCGGCCAGCCGACGGGCCGACACGGCCGCCTCCTCACCCAGCTGGCGGGCGAGCGCGTCCACGTCGACGTCGTCGAGGTGCGCACCGCCGTACCCCTGGCCCAGCTGCTCCGCCAGCGACTCGAGCTCGGCGAGGTC
>JACRAA010000006.1 GCA_016213595.1 Actinomycetota bacterium
CCGTGTGGGTGGGCGACGTCCTGATCCGCAAGGTCGCCGAGCGGATCAGCACGTACGAGGCGAACAAGAACCTCGTCCTGACCGACGGCTGCCGGGCCGACTCCGTCCCGAACCTGGAGATCCAGACGGGCCAGATCGAAGGGGCGGGCCACTCGTCCACGACCGGGCGCTTCGACGACGAGCAGCTGTTCTACCTCCAGAGCCGCGGCATCGCCCCCGAGGAGGCCCGTCGCCTCGTGGTGCGTGGCTTCTTCGCCGCGATCATCGCCAAGATCGGCGTCCCGGACCTCGAGCAGCGCCTCATGGTCGCGATCGAGGCGGAGCTCGCCAAGTCGGTGGCCGCATGACCTTCGCACGTGCCTGCGGAACGGCCG
Organism: Actinomycetota bacterium; assembly: GCA_016213595.1. Classification (GTDB taxonomy): domain Bacteria; phylum Actinomycetota; class Actinomycetes; order Propionibacteriales; family Propionibacteriaceae; genus Fen-668. Next base: position 375 of record JACRAA010000006.1, read on the forward strand.
AAGTGACTGTCGGTACGGCCCGCGCGACCGTCGTGGACGATGTTCCCGTGGCCGTGGTCCTCACCGACGAGGGATGGTTCGCCATCCACGACGTGTGCAGCCACGCCGAGGTGCCGCTGTCGGACGGTGACATCGACGACGGCCACATCGAGTGCTACATGCACGGGTCACGCTTCGACCTCCGCACCGGCGTCCCCGACCAGCTGCCGGCCACCGTGCCGGTCCCGGTCTACCCCATCAGGATCGATGGCGACGACGTGCTCGTCGACGTCGCGAACCCGCACCACCTCGAGGAGAACTGAACGCAATGGCACTCAACCAGGGCCTGGTCATCACCGGCCTCCACGTCACCGTCGAGACCGAGGCGGGCACCAAGGAGATCCTCAAGGGCGTCGACCTGGCGGTCCGTCCGGGTGAGATCCACGCGATCATGGGTCCCAACGGCTCGGGGAAGTCAACCCTGGCGTACTCCATCGCCGGCCATCCCAAGTACAAGATCACCCAGGGCTCCGTGACCCTCGACGGCGTCGAGCTCACCGAGCTGAGCGTGGATGCGCGGGCTCGCGCGGGCATGTTCCTCGCCATGCAGTACCCCGTCGAGGTGCCGGGCGTCTCGGTCGCGAACTTCCTGCGCACGGCGAAGACCGCGGTCAGCGGCGAGGCGCCCAAGGTCCGGACCTGGATCAAGGAGGTCAACGAGTCGCTCTCACGGCTCGACCTCGACTCGGCGTTCAGCAGCAGGAGCGTCAACGAGGGCTTCTCGGGCGGCGAGAAGAAGCGCCACGAGATCGTCCAGCTCGAGCTGCTCAACCCGAAGTTCGCCGTCCTCGACGAGACCGACTCCGGCCTCGACATCGACGCGCTGCGGATCGTCAGCCAGGGCGTGAACCGGTACGCGGCCCAGGGCGACCGCGGGGTGCTCCTCATCACCCACTACACGCGGATCCTGCGCTACATCAACCCGGACTTCGTCCACGTCTTCGTCGACGGCCACATCGTCGAGGAGGGCGGCCGCGAGCTGGCCGACGAGCTCGAGGCGAACGGCTACGAGAAGTACACGAAGGTGGCGACAAGCTAGTGACGGAGCCGTACGACGTCGAGGCCGTGCGCCGGGACTTCCCGATCCTCGAGCGCACGGTCGGCCCGTACCCGCTGACCTACCTTGACTCGGCGAACACCAGCCAGAAGCCACGGCGGGTCGTCGAGGCGATCGCGGACCACTACCTCGTCCACAACGCGAACGTGGCCCGCGCCATGCACATGCTCGGCGCCGAGGCGACGGCCGGGTTCGAGGGGGCCCGGACAGCGGTGGCGACGTTCATCGGGGCCGCCCGCTCCGAGGAGGTCGTGTTCACGAAGAACGCGTCCGAGGCGCTCAACCTCGCTGCCCACACGTTGGCGTCACGGCTGAAGCCCGGCGACGAGGTCGTCGTGTCCGTGATGGAGCATCACTCGAACATCGTTCCGTGGCAGCTGGCCTGCGAGCGGACGGGCGCCACGCTGCGCTGGTTCGACGTGACCGACGAGGGGCGGCTCGACATCGACGCGGCCGTACGGGACGGGCTGGTCAACGAGCGGACGAAGGTCGTGTCGCTGACCTGGGTGAGCAACGTGCTCGGCACGGTCAACCCCATCGCCCAGGTCGCGGCCATGGCGCACGCGGTGGACGCCGTCATGGTCGTCGACGCCTCCCAGGGCGTCCCGCAGCTCCCGACCGACGTGGCGGCGCTCGGGTGCGACATGCTCGCGTTCACCGGCCACAAGATCTGCGGGCCAACGGGCATCGGGGTGCTGTGGGGCCGGTACGACCTGCTCGAGTCGCTGCCTCCCTTCCTCGGCGGCGGCGAGATGATCGAGGTCGTCCGCATGACAGGGTCAACGTTCGCGCCGCCGCCGTACCGCTTCGAGGCGGGCACACAGCCCATCGCGCAGGCCGTCGGGCTGCACGAGGCGATCCGGTACGTGTCGGAGCTCGGCATGGACGGGATCGCCGCGCACGAGCACGACCTCACCGCGTACGCGCTCGGCGAGATGGCGAAAGTGCCCGGGCTGCGCATCCTCGGGCCCACCGAGGCCGTCGACCGCGGGGGAGCGATCGCGTTCACCCTCGAGGGCGTGCACCCGCACGACGTCATGCAGCTCCTCGACTCTCGCGGGATCGCCATCCGTGGCGGCCACCACTGCGCACGGCCCCTGCACGACCGGCTGGGCGTGCAGTCCAGCTGCCGCGCCTCCGTGTACCTGTACACGACCCACGAGGAGATCGACCGGCTCGCCGAGGCGCTCGACTACACCAGCGCCTTCTTCTCGGGACGGCTCGCGACCACGGGCGGTCGCCGATGAGCGTGGAGCAGCTGTACCAGGAGATCATCCTCGACCACTACCGGGTGAAGCGGAACGCCGGGCTGCGTGAGCCGTACGAGGTCGAGGTGCACCACGTCAACCCGTCCTGCGGTGACGAGCTGACGCTGCGAGTGGCGGTGGCGGACGGTGAGGTGACCGACGTGTCGTACGAGGCCGTGGGCTGCTCGATCTCCCAGGCGTCGACGTCGGTGATGAGCGACCTGGTGATCGGCGGGAGCCCCGAGCACGCGCTCGAGCTCCACGACGGCTTCCAGACGATGATCCAGGGGCAGGGGAAGGTCTCGCTCGACGAGGACGCCTACGGCGACGCCGTCGCGTTCGAGGGCGTCGCCCAGTTCCCCGCCCGCGTGAAGTGCGCGATGCTCGGCTGGGCCGCAGTGCGTGATGCGCTGCTGCGGGTCATGGCCGGCGCGAAGGAGGAGTCATGACAGAACACACTCAGGCCACCACTCGGCCGTCGGACCTGGTCAAGGAGCCGCTGCCGGACGCCGTGTCCCAGTCGCGGACGACCATCGAGGACGTCCTGGAGGCGATGAAGGACGTCGTCGACCCGGAGCTCATGGTCAACGTCGTCGACCTCGGCCTCGTGTACGGCGTCCAGCTCGACGACGACATGAACGCGACGATCGACATGACGCTCACATCCCCGACCTGCCCCTTGACCGACAGGCTCGAGTACGACACCCAGCTGGCGCTCGAGGGGCTCGTGAGCTCGGTGACCATCAACTGGGTGTGGCTGCCGCCGTGGTCGCTCGAGGCCATCACGCCGGAGGGCATCGAGCAGCTCCGCTCGGTGGGCTACAACGTCTGAGGCATACAACGTCTGACCCCCGCTGAGCCGTACGCGGCGCTGGCATAGGCTTCCGCACGCGGCCGGTTCGGGCGGCACCTGGGAGAGGGGGCACGGTGGGCTTCGCCGTCCCCGCGACCCAGGTGACCATCATGTTCGGCCTCATGGCCGTCGGGTGGGTCGCGTTCAAGCTCGGCTGGATCCGCGACGAGGCCCTCAAGGGCATGACCAACCTGCTGCTCTACCTCGTCTCGCCCGCCGTGACCGTGCTGGCGTTCCAGCGGCCCTTCGAGGCGGCGCGCCTCCGTACGATCGGGGTCGTCTTCGTCATCGACCTCGTCGTGTTCGCCATCACGATCGGGATCGCCCGAGTGACGATGAACCGCCGCGTGGTGCCCGACGCCGCGTCCCGTACCGCCCTGCGGTTCGGCACGGTGTACACGAACGCCGGCTTCATCGGGATCCCCTTGACCCAGGCGCTGCTCGGACAGGACGGCGTCTTCTACGCGGTGACGTTCATCGCGGCGTTCACGGTCTTCGTCTGGACCCACGGCACCGGCCTGTTCGGGTCTGGCGACGAGCCGGGCCTTCGCCGGCTGCGCCGGGTCGTCCTCAACCCCGGGATCGTGTCGATCATCCTCGCGCTCGGGCTGTACGTGCTGAGGGTGCACCTGCCGTCGCCCGTGTCGGACGTGGTCGGCTACCTCGCGAGCATGAACACGCCCCTGAGCATGATCGTCGTGGGGGTGAACCTCGCGGCGTTCAGCCTGCGGTCCGTGTTCAGCGACGTGCTCGCGTGGTACGGGACGGTGGTGCGCAACGTCCTCGTCCCGGCGGTGTTCATCGTGCTCCTGTGGTTCGTCCCCATCGACCCGGTGGCGCGGATGGCGATCCTCATCTCGGTGGCCGCCCCGGTGGGAGCGATGATCGTCATCTTCTCCGTGCGGCACGACGCCGACCCGCGCTTCGCGACCCGCCTGCTGTGCCTGTCGACTCTGCTCAGCGTGGTGACCCTCCCGCTCGCGCTCGTCGTCGCGGGCAGGCTCTGGTGACATACCGGGTAAGTAGGTGGCTCTCGGCGGCTTCAAACACGGCTTTGTATGACACGGTGAGCGTCGACAGCGGGATGTGAATATCGCCGCCGTACATCCGGGTGGTTAGCGATGGGCCTGAGCGCCTCGGCGGTCGGCGAGGCGGATACCTGCCGGGGTCGGTCACCCAACAGGAC
>JACRAA010000084.1 GCA_016213595.1 Actinomycetota bacterium
CCGCCGTGCCCCTGCTGCCCGACCTCCTCGCAGCGGTGGAGGAGATCGCCCGGGTGCACGACGTCGAGATCCCGACCGTCGCCCACGCCGGCGACGGCAACACCCACCCGATCATCGTGTACGTCCCCGGCGACGCCGACTCCGAGCGGCGGGCCCGGCTCGCCTTCGACGACATCCTGCAGGCGGCCATCCGGCTCGGCGGCACGATCACCGGGGAGCACGGCGTCGGCCGGACCAAGAAGGCCGCGCTGCCCGACCAGCTCGGCGAGGACGTGATGGCCCTGTCCCGCCGGATCAAGGACGCCCTCGACCCGGCGGGCATCCTCAACCCGGGTGCGATGTTCTGATCCGACGCTGTCGCCGGGTCGGCGAAGTCGCCACGCAGGAGCGGGGAGCGGGACTAGCCTTGGGACATGACCATGCCGCACGGCGAGCCCGGCGCGAGCGACGAGGCCTACCGACAGTGGCTGCGATCGCAAAGCGAGGCCGAGGCCGCCCATGACTCGCTCTTCGTCTCCGACACCGAGCGCGACGAGGTCTGTCGGCGTCTGGCATCCGCGTTCAGCGAGGGACGGATCACCTCCACCGAGCTCGACCAGCGCACCTCGCAGGCGCTGACCGCGCGGACCCGTGGCGACCTCGACGCGGTGATGCAGGGCCTGACCGTCCCGGTGGCGTTCACCCCACCCGTGCAGCCGGCTCTCCTCGGCCATGCCCCGGCAGCCGCGCCTGCCAGGAGCGGCGTGAACCCGCGGATGGTGTTCTGGGTCGTGTGCTTCTTCATGGCGCCGTCCCTCCTCACGGGGCTCTCCTCGCAGGGGCCCACTGGGCTGGTCCCGGTCGTCGTCATCGGGCCCATCCTCTACCTGGTCTACCGGCGCCTCTACCCGCGCAGCTGAGTCCCTCCACCGGCGAGCAGCGGGACGTCATACGGACGGGACAGACGGTTGCGCCATCCGTATGACGTCACGGGGCGGCTCGACCCTGTTCGGCAGTTGGCTAGGTTCGGACGCATGATCCGCGAGCGCCACCTCTTCGGTCCCGGTCCCTCCAACCCCTACCCGGAGGCGACCCGCGCCCTCGCCGAGCCGTTGCTCGGCCACCTCGACCCGGAGTTCCTCCGGGTCATGGACGAGACGTGCGACATGCTCCGCACGGTCTGGGGCACGGAGAACTCGCGCACGCTCCCGCTCAGCGCGACGGGCTCGGCCGGCATGGAGGCGGCGTTCGTCAACACCGTCCACCCCGGCGACGTGGTCGTCGTGGCCGTCAACGGGCTCTTCGGCCAGCGGATGACCGACGTCGCCGCCCGCTGCGGCGCCGAGGTCGTCGCGGTCGAGCACGAGTGGGGTCAGCCGGTCGACGTCGAGCGCGTCCTCGCGGCCCACGACTCCCCGGCGATCATCGCCGCGGTCCACGCCGAGACCTCGACGGGCGTGCGCTCCGACATCGCCGCGCTCGGGGCGGGCAAGGGTGACGCCCTCCTGGTCACCGACGCCGTCACGTCCATCGCCGGCATCGAGCTGCGCGCCGACGACTGGGGCGTCGACATCGGCTACGCCGGCACCCAGAAGTGCCTCGGCGTCGCCCCGGGCCTCGCGCCGTTCACGATCAACGACCGTGCCTTCGAGCGTCGCGTGGAGAAGCCGCAGTCGTGGTACCTCGACCTCGGCATGCTCGGCGGCTACGTCGGCGAGGCTGCCAGCAAGGGCGGTCAGCGGACCTACCACCACACCGCGCCCACCGCGATGGTCGCCAGCCTCCACGCCGGGCTCACCCGGATCCTCGACGAGGGCCTCGAAGCCGTGTGGACGCGCCACCAGGCCGCTGGCGACGAGCTGCAGGCGGGGCTCGAGGCGATGGGCCTCGAGCTGTTCGCCGCCGAGGGCAGCCGGCTCCCCGAGCTGACCACGGTCAAGGTGCCCGAGGGCGTCGACTCGGCCGCGGTGCGGCGCGAGCTGCTGGAGCGGCACGGCATCGAGATCGGCGCCGGCGCCGGCGCGTACGCCTCGACGGTGTGGCGCATCGGCCTGATGGGGCGCAACGCGCGTCCCGACGCGGTCCTGCTGGTGCTCGCGGCCCTGCAGGACGTGCTCGGAACGAGCCGTGGCTGACCGCGGCTCCCGGCTGGTCCTGCGACCGATGTCGCAGGAGGAGTACGCCGTCTGGCGCGAGCGCTCCGAGCGCGAGTACGCCGCCGAGATCGCCGTCGCCCGCGACCTCGACCCGGACGCCGCCCTCGCGCAGTCGGCGGGAGAGTTCGCCTCCTTGCTGCCCGACGGCCTGGCGAGCCCGGACATGCACCTGTTCACGGCATGGGTGGCCGAGGGGGAGGACGACGCGCCGGCGGGCATCGGCTGGTTCGAGCTGCGCCAGCGGGCGTCCGGGACGTCGGCCTGGATCTACGACATCCGCCTGGACGGCGACCGCCGGGGGCAGGGGCTCGGCCGGGCGCTCCTGGAGGCCATGCACGACGCGGCCCGCGGGCTCGGGGCCACCTCGATGACCCTCAACGTCTTCGGCGACAACCACACGGCGATCAGGCTCTACGAGACGTCGGGCTACACCGTCACGGCCCAGCAGATGAAGC
>JACRAA010000007.1 GCA_016213595.1 Actinomycetota bacterium
AGTGTATGGCGAAGAAAGAGGGTGCCCTCGAGCTTGAGGGGACCGTGGTCGAGGCGCTGCCCAACGCGATGTTCCGCGTCGAGCTCGCGAACGGTCACCGGGTCCTCGCCACGATCTCCGGGAAGATGCGGCAGCACTACATCCGCATCCTGCCCAGTGACCGTGTGGTCGTGGAACTCTCGCCCTACGACTTGACCCGAGGCCGGATCGTCTACCGCCACCGGTAGCCGACCGACCAACGCAACAGCCCGCGAACTGCGGGACACCTTCGCGGGTGCCCCGCGACCAGAAGAAGGAAGAGCTCGAATGAAGGTTCAGCCGAGCGTCAAGCGCATGTGCGACAAGTGCAAGGTGATCCGCCGGCACGGTCGCGTCATGGTGATCTGCGACAACCCGCGCCACAAGCAGCGGCAGGGCTGACGCAGGACTGCGCCCTTCGGCTCCGGCCGGACGGCGTGCCGGGGATGTCGGATCGCATCACCCGGTGCATCGCGCGAGCGGTGACCCCATCGCGAGAGCGGTGACAACGAGAACAGCGTGAACGCACACAGGGCCTCAGGGTCCACGTGAACCCTCGGGCGAAGGCCGAGGCCCCGCAAGGGGAACGCGTCACGTCCAGCACCTTCGCGGTTCACGACCGGACGCCCCACGAGGGCGCCAGAACCGGAAACGAGAGGCATACGCCACCATGGCACGTCTTATCGGCGTCGATCTCCCGCGCGAGAAGCGCTTGGAGATCGCGCTCACCTACATCTTCGGCGTCGGGCGTACCCGGGCTGCCGAGACGCTCAAGGCCACCGGGATCTCCGGGGACATCCGCGTGCACCAGCTCACGGACGACCAGCTGGTCGCACTGCGCGACCACATCGAGGCCAACTACGAGACCGAGGGCGACCTCCGCCGGGAGATCGCCGCCGACATCCGTCGCAAGATCGAGATCGGCAACTACCAGGGCCGCCGTCACCGTAGCGGTCTGCCTGTCCGTGGCCAGCGCACGCGGACCAACGCCCGTGCCCGTAAGGGCAGGAAGAAGGCGGTTGCGGGCAAGAAGAAGGCCCGCTGACCGCCCCGGTCGCGTGAGATCCCAGGAGAGATAGAAAACACATGGCTACAGCAGGCCGCAAGACGACGCAGGCCAAGACCAAGGTCCGTCGCAAGGAGAATAAGAACATCGTCGCCGGTCAGGCGCACATCAAGAGCACGTTCAACAACACGATCATCGCGATCACCGACCCGACCGGTGCGGTGATCTCGTGGGCGTCAGCCGGCACGGTGGGCTTCAAGGGCTCCCGCAAGTCGACGCCGTACGCCGCGCAGATGGCCGCTGAGGCCGCTGGTCGTCGTGCCATGGAGCACGGCATGAAGCGCGTCGACGTGTTCGTCAAGGGCCCAGGCTCCGGCCGTGAGACCGCGATCCGTTCGCTCGGGGCCATCGGCCTCGAGGTCGGTGCGATCTCCGACGTGACCCCCGTGCCCCACAACGGCTGCCGCCCCCCGAAGCGCCGCCGCGTCTGACCTCCCGACTCTTCTACACAAAGGACTGACCAACGATGGCCCGCTATACAGGCCCGATGACCCGGAAGTCGCGCCGTCTCGGCACCGACCTCGTCGGGAACGACAAGTCGTACGAGAAGCGCCCCTACCCGCCCGGCATGCACGGCCGCGGCCGGACCAAGGACTCCGAGTACTCACAGCTGCTCAGGGAGAAGCAGAAGGCGCGCTTCGCCTACGGCGTTCTCGAGAAGCAGTTCCGCCGGTACTACGAGGAGGCGACGCGCATGTCCGGCAAGACCGGTGACATGCTGCTGCAGATCCTCGAGTCGCGTCTCGACAACGTCGTGTACCGCGCCGGTTTCGCCTCGACCCGCCGCCAGGCACGCCAGCTCGTGGTGCACGGCCACTTCATGGTCAACGGCCAGAAGGTGAACGTGCCGAGCTACCGCGTGAGCGCCCAGGACATCATCGACGTCAAGCCGAAGTCGCTGTCCCTGCACCCGCTCGTGGTCGCCCGCGAGACCCACGGTGAGCGCGAGGTGCCGGCCTGGCTCGACGCCCGTCCGAACACCATGAGGATCCTCGTCCACCAGCTGCCGACGCGCGAGCAGATCGTCGTCGACGTCACCGAGCAGCTGATCGTCGAGCTCTACTCCAAGTAAAGCCAGTGGCCGGACGCCCTCTGAGGGCTCCGGCCGCTGCAGCGCTCCGTCGCGTGACGGAGCACAGCCGGTCCGGGCACCCGTCCGGACCACCGCCACCAGGCCGTCAAATAGCGGGCGGCCGAAAGGAATCCGCACATGCTGATCGCACAGCGCCCCACCCTCTCCGAGGAGTCCGTCTCCGAGTACCGCTCCCGGTTCGTCATCGAGCCGCTCGAGCCCGGCTTCGGCTACACGCTCGGCAACTCCCTGCGTCGCACGCTGCTGTCGTCCATCCCGGGCGCCGCGGTGACGAGCATCAAGGTCGAAGGCACGTCCCACGAGTTCTCGAGCCTCGAGGGCGTCGTCGAGGACGTCACGGAGATCATCCTCAACATCAAGGGCCTCGTCCTGTCCAGCGAGGAGGACGAGCCCGTCACGATGTACCTCCGCAAGGCCGGCGCGGGCGCCGTGACCGCCGCGGACATCACGCCTCCCGCCGGTGTGGAGATCCACAACCCCGAGATGCACATCGCGACGCTCAACGAGAAGGGCAAGCTCGAGATGGAGCTTGTCGTGGAGCGTGGCCGTGGCTACGTGTCCGCCACGCAGAACAAGAACTACGACGCCGAGATCGGCCGCATCCCGGTCGACTCGATCTACTCGCCGGTCCTCAAGGTGACCTACAAGGTCGAGGCGACGCGTGTCGAGCAGCGTACGGACTTCGACCGGCTCGTGGTCGACGTCGAGACCAAGCCCGCCATCAGCCCGCGTGACGCTCTCGCCTCCGCCGGCCGCACGCTCGTCGAGCTGTTCAGCCTGGCGCGCGAGCTCAACGTCGAGGCCGAGGGCATCGAGATCGGCCCGTCGCCGGTCGACGAGCAGCTCGCCGCCGACCTGGCGCTGCCGGTCGAGGAGCTGCACCTCACGGTCCGTTCGTACAACTGCCTCAAGCGCGAGGGCATCCACACCGTCGGCGAGCTCGTCTCCCGCAGCGAGCAGGACCTCCTCGACATCCGCAACTTCGGCTCCAAGTCCATCGACGAGGTCAAGCTGAAGCTGCACGAGATGGGCCTGTCCCTCAAGGACTCCTCGCCTGGGTTCGACCCGCTCGCCGCTCTCGACCGCTTCGCCGCGCTCGAGGACGACGACGTC
>JACRAA010000081.1 GCA_016213595.1 Actinomycetota bacterium
CGCGCGCAGCGCCGAGCCCTGGACGGCGGCGGAGACCCGCGCCAGCGCCTCGAGGTCGGCGGCGGCCTGGCGGGCGAGCTCGAGCACGTGTCGGGCACCGGGGACCGCGACGAGACGCCAGCGACCGCCGGGGCGGGCGACGACAGCCACAAGCCGATCGCCCGTCACCGCCATGCTCGTCAGCGCCGAGCCGCGCTCAGCCAGGGCTGAACGGATCTGCGATGTCGACACCGGCAGGTCGTCCCCACCGCGGCCCAGGTCGCGGGCCCACGACGTCTCCCGCAGCGCCCGGACCGTACGGCTGACGGCGCGCCTGTTCTCGGCGAGCTCCTCAGCTGCCGCGTCCCGTTGCTCGGCGCGCAGCTTGCGCAGCATCGTCCACAGGGCCTGCTCGGGCGGGTCGTCGCTGGGCCGTACCTGAGGCAGCGACCCCGACGCGGTGCGCCATCTCTCCGTGACCGCCAGGACGCGCGCGGGAGAGCCCGAGCCGGCCGCGAGCGCCACAGCGGTCACCGCAAGGGGGAACGCGTGCAGCGCCATCCCGGTCTTGAGGTCGAGACTCGACACGCCACGTCGCGCCGACCGCAGGTCGTCCGACACGGCCCGCAAGGTACGGCGAGCAGTGCTCTCGTCGCCCTGCGCGAGCGCGAGGTCCACTGCGACGCGCCGGGCCAGGCAGCGGCGGGCCAGCTGCGTCGAGCGCGCCAGCGAGCGCACGGCTCCGACGGGAGCGTCCCGGGCCCGGCCGGTACGGGCGAGGCTCTCCGCGTACAGCGTCCCCGCCACCTCGCCCAGCCTCCGGTCGACCGCGGCCGCGTCACGTGCCAGCGCCGCCGCCTCCGCCGACTCATCGGCTCCGGTCCGAAACGCGAGCGCCTCGGCGCGCAGCACCCTGGCCTCGATGGCGCGGAACTGTGCGGCACGTGCCGAGAACCTCTCGATGAGCGGCGCGAGCCGCGCCACCGCCTCGTCGCCCCTCGCCAGCAGCACCTCGCAGCGCGCGAGGTCGAGCTCGACCTCGTCCGCCTCGGGCTCCAGCCCTGACTCGGCCAGGCTCGTACGTGCCGTCTGCAACGTCTCCCACGCGTCGGTGACGAGCCCCGCCTCGATGAGCACCCGCGCACGGTCCAGGTGCGCGATCCCTCGGTCCACCGGGGCGTCGAGACGGTCCGCCTCGTCCATGAGCCGCAGGGCCGCCGGGAGGTCGCCGCGCAGGAACTCGACGTAGCCGCGGTTGTGCAGGGCCATGTAGGCGAACCTGTCGAGGCGAGCCTCCTTGGCGAGGGCAGCCGCCTCGGCGAGGTCGGCAGACGCCTCCTCCGTCCTCAGCAGCAGCGACGCCGTGGTGCCCCGGTTGATGAGGAGCCTCACGCGGTCGTCGGGGCTCAGCAGCGCCTCGTACGGACCGATCCGCTGCAGGGCCGACAGTGCCCGTACGTGCTCGCCCAGCCGTGTCCACAGCACGCCCTGCTGCAGCATCGCTAGGGGGACCAGGTGGTCCAGCCCGGAGCTCGTCGCCTCGGCGGCGACCCGGTCCAGCGTGGCCTGGGTGCCCTCCGGGTCGCTCGCGAACGAACCCCACGTCCGCGACATCGTGATCCGGAGCGTCAGCTCGGACGCCTCGAGGGACGGGTCGTCCCCCAGCGCCGACGCCGCCTCGTCGAGGCGGGACATGGCGCGCTCGATCGCGTACGCCGCGATGTCACCGCGCGCCTGCTCGTACAGCTCGGCGGCGCGCTCCCGCTCCCGGGACGTCCGGGAGGTCGGGGGGGTCGTGCTCGTCTCCAAGATCCGTCACAGCTCGATCGCGGGGGTGATGACCGGGCGCCCACCGCTGGTCAGCGGCGAGATGAGGAAGCGGGCCAGACCGGGCTGTACGGGCGCCCAGCTGACGCGGCCGTTGACGTCGCTCACCGCGGCGACGCGCTCGGCGCCCTGGATGAGCTCGACGGTGATTCCGCCCCCGGACACCCACGCGTCGATCCGGAGCTCGCCGGCGTCGCGGCCGATCACGACCATCAGCGTCATCGTGCTGCTCGTGAAGGTCACCGAGTCCGCGCTCTCCACGGTGGGCGCGCGGACGCCCGCGCCGGTGTCGGCGAGCATGGCCAGCTCCGCGTTCATCGCCGCGAGGGAGAGGGTGAACTCCACCTCGCCGACGAGCTGCGCCGGTACGGGGTCGGCGACCGCCAGCGCCCGCCGCAGGGCATCGAGGACGGCGACGTCGATGTCGTCCATGGGCTCGGGTAGCTCGGTCATGTCAGGCTCCAGTGAGGGTCGTCGAGGAGGGCGCGGCGGAGTGCGGCCAGGCAGCGGCCGCGGGTGGGACCGATCGAGCCGCTCGGTACGCCCATGGCCTCGGCGAGGCCGGCGTAGTCGGGTGCGCCCCCCATGCACACGACACGCAGGATCTGCTGACAGCGCGGTGACAAGGTCACGAAGTGCCCCCACAGGCGCCGCGCCTCGTCGTTCATCGACGCGACCTTCGCCGGGTCGTGCGGCGTCTCGACCGTGGGCTCGAGGTCCGGCTCGTCGACGAGGTCGACCGTACGGGCGAGGCGCTGGACCCGCCACGCCTCCCGCTTCGTCGTCGTGCACAGCCAGCCCAGCACGGCCTCGGGCGTGGTGATCCCCGGAGCATGCTCGACGAGCTTGAGCCACGTGGTCTGCACCGTGTCCTCGGCGTTCTGCTGCGACAGCCCGCACGAGCGTGCGACGTGCCACAGGACGGGTGTGACAACCGCGACCAGCCGGTGCAGCCCCTGCAGGTCACCGTCGCGGTACTCGATGAACGCGGCGGCTGCGCGCGTCGTCAGGGACTCCTCCACCTCTCGCGCCGTCATGTCGTGGCCTCGCGCACCTCGGCGACCGCGCGCCGGCCGCGGGCGACACAGGCGTCGCGGTCGAGCGTGGTCAGGTCGGGGTCGTGCAGGACCGCTCGGGCGATCTCCGCCGCCAGGACAGGTCCGGCGAAGGACGTTCCCGACCAGGTGGCGAAGCCCGATGCGTACGCGTCGGGGTCGGGTGTCGTGCGATGAAGACCCCCGTACGTGAGGCTGGCCGCCGGCTGCGCGTCGCCTGAGAGCGTCGTCGGCACGGTGCTCACGATGGACGCCCCCACCCGGTGGGTCGTGACCCACGGGCCGGCGTTCGAGAAGTACGCCACGGACGAGCCGTCCGCGTTGAGTGCTCCGACGGTGGCCTGCGGTACGCGGGACGGGTCGTCGGGTGCGGCGGCGAAGGCGGCCGGGTACATGGGGCGGACCGTCCCGCTGTTGCCCGCCGAGGCGACGACGGCCACGCCCCACCTACCGAAGTCGGCGAGCAGCGAGCCGAAGGGTCCGTCGAACGCGATGTCCTCCGCATCTTCGTGGTAGTAGCCGAGGGACAGGCTCAGCACGTCGACGACGAGATCGGGCCGCTCGTTGAGGACACCGTCGATGTGGCGGTACAGCAACGCCGAGAGCGTGACCATGAGACCCGACTCGGCGACGACGCCGTCGTCCGCCATGACGGGGATGGCGAGCAGCCTCGCCGAGGGGCAGATCTGGCGCACGATGCCGCAGATGAACGTCCCGTGCCCGGCATCGCTGCCCAGTGAGCCGTCGAGCGGGTCCACGGGCGGCTGGTGCCACTCGGCGCCTGGCAGGTTCCCGAACCGGCCGAGCAGATACGGGCCGTACGTCACCTTGTCCGTCGCCAGCGCGGCATCGCCGAACCAGGGATGCTTCCCGAGTCCCGTGTCGAGCATCGCGACGGTAGGGTGGCGCGCTGGTACGGGAGCCGAGCAGGCGGGGTTCTCGAGGAGCAGCGCGACAGGAGCGCGGCCGCCGAAGCCCGGCATCCCGTACTGCTGCATGGCGGAGACTCCGGCGAGGTACGGAACGCCTGCGAGGTACGGCACGCCGGCAAGGTACGGGACCCCGGCGAGATAGGGGACGCCAGCCAGGTATGGCACGCCGGCGAGGTACGGGGCGGTGGTGACGATGTGGTCGAGGCCGACGGCATCCTTGCCGAGCAGGGCACGGAGCTGCGCCACCAGGGCGACGAGGTCGACGCTCGGCACGGCCTCCGACTCGTACTGGATGGTCGCCTTGACGAGGCCAGGGACGGCCGTCTCGGCTAGCGGCTTGAGGTCAGCCCGGAACAGCGGCGCCGCGCTGACCCGGACGCCGGGGCCGACCAGGCGGGCGATGGTCTCCTCGACCGTCCGCACGTCGACCGCGAAGACGATGATGCTGTCCGCGACGTACGCCGTCTGCTGGTAGCCAGTGCCGCGGGGCGCCGACGACGGGTCGAGCGCCTTGATGGCGAGACTCGGCAGGCGCTCAGGTGGGCGGTCGGGGTTGGTCATCGGCGTCCTTTCAGAGGCACTACGACTTGAATGAGGCCCGGAACACGACTCTGATACGGAACTCTGACGCCATTTCGGCTCGCTGACCAGAGGCGGCTGCGACACCGACCCCTCCGCCCGCCGGGACAGCAGCGGCTTCGGCCAGCTGCGGCGGCGCGGGAGGACGGCCCGCAGTTCGGACGGCACCGATCGACACGCCGCTACGCTGGACCGCATGGCTGACGCGCTCCGGACCGACCTGCCGGGCATCGGCCGGTACCGGAGACTGTCAGCGGTGGACGTCCCGGACCCGAAGCTCACGACCGTCGAGCGGTTCACGCGGAGCCGGTGGCTGTGGACCAGCGTGGTCGTCCTGCTCGTGGGAGTCTTCGCCCTCGTCCGTCTCCGGCTCATCCTCACGGCCGACGTGAAGACGGACGCCGGGACGGTTCCCGGTCTCAACACGGACGCTCTCTGGCAGGCCGCGGGCTACGCGTTCCCCACCCTCGTCGTCTGGTCGCTGCTGTTCCTCGCTGTCGACCGGTGGCGTCCGCAGCGGTGGCTGCTGTGGGCGCTCGCCCTGTTCTGGGGGGGGTCGATAGCCGCGTACGGCTCCATCATCGTCAACTCCTGGGCTGCCGAACGGCTCGCCATCGACCAGAACGGCAACCAGCTCGCCGGGGCCCGCGCGGCCGTCTTCATCGCGCCGTTCGTCGAGGAGCTGTTCAAGGCGACCGTCCTGTTCGTCGTCGCGTTCCTCGACCGGCGCCGCCTGACGAGCATGCTGAGCCTCGTGAGCCTCGCCGGCCTGTCAGCGATCGGCTTCGCCTTCAGCGAGAACATCGTCTACTACGCCCGTGCGATCGTGTACGGGAGCATGACGGCCTCGACCGGTGACGTCGCTGCCGCGATCGCCCAGCTCGTCCAGATGCGTGGGCTGTGGACGAGCTTCGGGCACCCCCTGTTCACGTCGATGACCGCCATGGGCCTGGCGTTCGGACTGCGGAGCCGCGCGAAGGTCGTACGGGTCGTGGGACCTGTCGCCGGCTACCTCACGGCCGCGCTGCTGCACATGAGCTTCAACACGGTCGCCGGCCTGTTCCCCGACAACGCGCAGAAGATGGTCTACCTCACGGTGGCGCTCCCGGTCCTGTTCTCGCTCGCGGTGTACGCCGTGCTGCAGGTCTTCCGGGAGGGGCGTGTCATCCGCAACCGGCTGTCGGACTACGTCATGGCCGGCTGGATGCCCGCCACGTACCCCCAGCTGTTCTCCCGCCTCCGGCACCGCGGCCGGATGCTCGCGTTGTCGCCGTGGTGGGGCAACGTCCTCGCGACGTACCGGCTGCAGCGGGCCGTGTCGGAGCTCGCGTACCTGCGCGACCAGATCACGCGGGGCACCATCGACGCGGCCGGACTCTGGCGGGAGCGCGAGCTGCTGGACAGCATCCACACGCTGCGTGCAGCCGGGGCGCTCGACGACGCGCGGGGCCTCCGGCCGTACTGGAAGAAGCGGACGCCTGCCTTTGAGCAGTCCTGGCAGCCGCCCAGCTATCCGGGCCCCGCCGGGCTGGGAGGCCAGTTCCCGGCTCGTGGAGCCATCGCAGCCCCCGTTCCCACCCCTCACGCGGTCCCGGCTCCCGTCGCGGCCCAGGTCGCGGGCCCGCCTCCGGCGCTCGCTGAGCGCCCGCAGCCGGATCGCGTCGGCGCCGAGCAACCGCACGCGGCTCCTGTCGGCGCCGAGCAACCGCACGCGGCTCCCGTCGGCGCCCGCCCTCCGGCGGCCGCTCCGAGGCACGAGCAGCCGGCCCCGGTCCCCGTCCAGGCCCCACTAGGATCGCCCCAGGCGTCGTCGCCCGTGGACCCGCGCTGGGGGCCGCCGAAGGTCTAGGAGGGTCATGCCCAGTCCGTTGACCGGCGCGTTGACCGAGCTCCGGGACGCTCTCGCTGCCGTCAGCCTGCCGCTGCCGCTGCCGAACGCAGCCCGGCTCAGCGCGCTGTCCGGTGACCTTGCAGGCCAGCTGGACGACTACGTCCTCCCGCGCCTCGCACAGATCGAAGCGCCTCTCGTCGCGGTCGTCGGCGGGTCGACCGGAGCCGGCAAGTCGACGCTCGTGAACTCGCTCATCGGCCGTGTCGTGACCAAGCCGGGCGTCATCCGGCCGACGACGAGGTCACCCGTGCTCGTCCATCACCCCGACGACGCCCGCTGGTTCAGCGACGACCGGATCCTCCCCGGACTGGTCCGGTCCGTCACGGCCGGCGACGACACGCGCTCGCTGCATCTCGTCGCGGAGGCGTCGCTGCCGCGCGGGCTGGCCGTGCTCGACGCACCGGACATCGACTCGGTCGTCGTCGAGAACCGGCGCCTCGCGGCCCAGCTGCTCTCGGCCGCCGACCTGTGGCTGTTCGTGACGAGCGCGGCGCGGTACGCCGATGCCGTGCCGTGGGACTACCTGGCGAGCGCCGTCGACCGCAGCGCCGCAGTCGGGGTGGTGGTCGACCGCGTACCTCCCGCTGCGATGTCCGAAGTGCCGCCGCACCTCGGCCAGATGATGACGGAGCGCGGGCTGGCGTCCTCGCCGCTCTTCGCCGTACCTGAGACCACGACCGATGCGGACGGCCTGCTGCCGGACGCCGCAGTGGCGCCGATCCGGGGTTGGCTCGCGGCCCTGGCCGCCGACCAGACCACCCGGGCCCGCGTCGTCATGCAAACGCTCGACGGGGCGATCGGGTCGCTCACCCGACAGGCGCCCGGGATCGCACAGGCGGTCGACGAGCAGCTCGAGGCGCTCGACCAGCTCCGCGCGGACGCGGTCTCGTCATACGAGGAGGCTGTACGGACGATCAAGGTCCAGTCGGCCGACGGGACGCTGCTGCGGGGAGAGGTGCTGGCACGGTGGCACGACTTCGTCGGCACCGGGGAGTTCGTCCGGGCGCTCGAGCAGGGCATCGGCCGGATCCGCGACAGGATCTGGGCCGCGGTCCGGGGCGAGCCGAAAGGCGCGGGCGATGTCGCGGTCGCGGTCGAGTCGGGGCTCGAGGCACTGTTGCGCGAGGAGGGGGGGAAGGCGGCCGAGCGAGCAGAGGCGGCGTGGCGGGCCAACCCTGCCGGCCGGATGCTCCTCGAGCAGCCCGGCGCGAACCTCCGCCGCGTCTCCGAGGACTATCCGGCCCGAGCGGCCCGTGCCATCAGGGCCTGGCAGGGCGACGTCATGGAGCTTGTCAGCGACGAGGGCTCGGGCCGACGCACGAAGGCGAGGATCGCCGCGTTCGGCGTCAACGGGGTCGGGGTGGCGCTCATGCTCGTGGCCTTCGCTCATACGGGAGGCCTTGTCGGGGCGGAGATCGGCGTAGCCGGTGGAACGGCTGTGCTCGCCCAGCGCGTGCTGGAGGCCGTCTTCGGCGACGATGCCGTACGCAGGCTTGCGAAGAAGGCGAAGGAGGACCTGGACGCCCGGGTGGAGGGACTCCTCGCCGGTGAGCTGTCCCGGTTCCACGCCGCCCTCGACGAGGTGGCCGTCGATCCCGCGCAGGCCGATCGGATCCGTACGGCCGCCCGCAGCGCCGACGACGGCAGGGCCGCGGAGATGTACCAGCTCGGGCTGACGGCGGCCGCGACCAGCGAACCGGCCGCCCTGGCCCGGGGCGACCGAGAGCGAGTGGACCTGCGCCGCGTGGATGCTCCGACCGCAGAGGTCGTGGACGGCGAGGTGATGCCGTGAAGAAGAGCGCGGCCCTGCCCGAGCGGCTCGCGGCGCTGCGCGAGGCCATGGCTGCCGCGCGGGGTCGTGTGGATGCCGACGTCGAGGACCGGGTCGAGGGGATCCTCGCTCGCGTCGACCGCCGGCTGGCCTTCTCCGGTGACGTGACCGTCGTCGCGCTGGCCGGCGCCACCGGGTCGGGGAAGTCCTCGCTGTTCAACGCGCTGTCCGGCACCTCGCTGGCGGAACCCGGGGTGCGACGTCCGACCACCGCGGCCGCCATGGCTGCCGTGTTCGGCGAGGACCAAGGCGAGCTGCTGGACTGGCTCGACGTCCGGCGTCGGCATCTCGTCACGGACGTCCCCGACCTGTCCGGCCTGATCCTCCTGGACCTCCCGGACCACGACTCCACCCAGCAGTCCCACCGGGAGGTGGTCGACCGGCTCGTGGAGCTCGTCGACGAGTTCGTCTGGGTCGTCGACCCTCAGAAGTACGCGGACGCAGCACTCCACGACCGTTACCTGCGGCCGCTGGCGGCCCACGCCGACGTCATGGTCGTCGCGCTCAACCAGCTCGACCGAGTCGCCCCGCGCGAGCGTGAGGGGATGGTCCGCGACCTGCGCCGCCTCCTGGACTCGGAAGGGCTGGGTCAGGCGCGGGTGGTCGCCGTCTCCGCCGTGACCGGTGAGGGACTGTCCGAGCTGCGTGCGCAGCTCGTGGAGCTCATCAGCGGCAAGCGGGCGGCTGCGATGCGGTTGGCGGGAGACATCGCCGGCGCTGCCGAGATGCTTGCACCTCAGCTCGGTCACGCCGGTGCCGACGGTGTCCCGAAGAAGCGCGCCGTCCAGCTCAACCGGACGCTCGCGGTCGCCGCCGGGGTGCCGGTCGTCGTCGACGCCGTCAAGGCTTCGTGGCGTCACCGTGGGGGCATCGCGACCGGCTGGCCGGTCGTGGCGTGGCTCGCCCGCTTCCGACCGGACCCCCTGCGCGCGCTGCACCTCGACCTTGGACGGGGCAGGACGAAGGCGGTGGAG
>JACRAA010000087.1 GCA_016213595.1 Actinomycetota bacterium
CGGGCCGGTGAAGATGGTGACGGTCGCGGTCGAACGTACAGGCGGGGTCGAGGCGTGCCGTCGGCTGGCCGAGCGTGGCGTCGTCGCCGCCGTCGGCCATACGGACGCCGACTTCGAGACCACCGTCGCGGCTCTCGCCGCCGGCGCGTCCGGCGCGACCCACCTGTTCAACGCCATGCGGCCGATCCACCACCGCCAGCCGGGTCCGATCGTGGCCCTGCTGGCCGACCCGAGCGCCGCCCTGGAGCTCATCGTCGACGGGACGCATACGCACCCCGGGCTCGTCTCCTACATCGCCGCGGCCCACCCGGACCGCATCGTCCTCGTCACCGACGCGATGGCGGCGGCCGGAGCGGCGGACGGTGACTACATCCTCGGCACCTTGGCCGTCGAGGTGCGCGGCGGCGTCGCGCGCATCGCCGGTACGGACACCATCGCCGGCTCCACGCTGACGCTGTCGCGAGCCCTCGCCAACGCGGTCGCGTTCGGGGTCGACCCCCTCGTCGCGGTACGAGCGGCGACGATCCGGCCGGCCCGCTGGCTCGGCCTCGACGCCGGGGACCTGTGCGTAGGGGGCCCGGCAGACGCAGTCGTCCTCGACGAGGACTGGTGCGTGACGCGGGTCATGCGCGCCGGGGCCTGGCTCGCCTGACCGATCCGCGTTTTCGTACCGCAACAGGCCAAGGCGACGGCAAACGTGGGTTCGGGACGTTCTGAGGTACGTTTCGGCGGATCTGTCGCGGGGCGCCGCGCGAGTATGGCCCGGCGTCCGCGTCGTCGACGAGGCCTCAGCTCGCCCACTGCCCCGAGAAGAACCTGGCCGCCCACCAGGTCAGCAGCAGCACGCTCACAACGCCCCAGACGGCGACGACCGCGACGCGAGCCCGCCGCGTGGGCCCCGGACGGGTCGCGAACGACCCGAGCAGCAGCCACAGGGGGAACCACAGCAGGACTGCACGGTTGACGCTCATGTACCAGTACGAGGTGGCGAACGCCGCCACCTGGATCCCGACCCAGGTGGCCTCGGCCCATTGCCTCAGCACGAGGCAGGCGACCGTCACGACCAGCCCGACGAGCACGGAGACGACCTCGCCGCGGAAGACCCATGCCCAGCCGGGGTGGTCGGCGTAGGCGCCCGGCACGATGGCGCGCAGCGTGTTCGCGAAGGTGTCCCAGGGCCAGGTGAGACGCCTCCCCCACCCGTCCGCCTGTGCGGAGTACCACGCGAGCCAGGACCCCGTCGTCACCCGGAGGTACGTGGCGTAGGCCACCGGGACAGCCGCAGGGACGAGCAGCCACGTCACAGCGACGAGCCGCCGCGACCAGCGCCCGTCCCCGTCGTAGGACCCCGTGAGCGCGAGCACGCCCAGCGCGACGAGGAGGAACACTCCGGACACCCGCACCGAGCACGCGCCCGCGGCGAGCAGGGCCGCCCAGGCCCAACGGCCTTCCCGCGCCCGCAGCCACGCCCAGAACGCGAACGCCGCGAAGATGCTCTCCGTGTACGGGACCACCGTGAAGACCGCGGTCGGTGCGAACAGCCACAACGCGGCGGCGACGGCACCTCGCCGAGACCCGCCGAGGCGCCACAGCGCCCACGCTGCGAAGGCGGACCCGATGACGGAGGCGACGACGCCCGCTGCAGTCATGTCGAGCCCGAGGGCACCCGCTGCGCGCAGCAGGAGCGGCAGGCCGGGGAAGAACGCGGCTTCGTTCTCGGCGGCGTACCCGTCGCGCGCGATGCGCAGGAAGTGGGCGACGTCCCAGCTGCCCGCGGCCGACTGCCACGACGTCCCTGTCGACCACAGGGTCCAGACGAGGACCAGCGCCAGCAGGAGCCGGCTGCCCAACCACGCCTGGACGACGAGCCGCGGCCCGTCCTCCCGTCGTACCGCCCGCGCTCGGGGAAGGTCCCCGACGGCCTCGTCGAACCGCGTCACTGCGGGTGGTCGGAGCCGTCGTCGAGGAGGTCGTCCGCGAGTGCGCGCCTCGGTCCAGGCTGCCGCTTCTCCTCGACGCCGTCTACCGGTCCGTACAGCACGCTTCCGGGGGGCGCCGTGCGCAGCGTCGGCGCCTCCGACCCTGACCAGACCAGCCGCAGGCTCCACGCGTCCGGGGCGCCGTCGAGCGGGCCTCCGATGGGGTCGTCGACACCGTCCTCGCGCACCGGGTCCTCCGCGGGGTTCAGCATGTCGTTGGCCACGACGACCATGAGCCAGATGCTGACACCCACGCGGAGGAACACCGCGAGCCAGTACAGGCGGTCGGGCCCGCCGTCCCCGGGGTGGAGGGTGCCGGCGAGATGGCCCCAGATCGCGAAGTAGTACGCGATCTCGGCGAGGTTGAAGATGGCCCACTCCCGCCAGGTCGGCCGGGCCAGCGCGAGCAGCGGCAGCAGCCACAGCGCGTACTGAGGCGAGTAGACCTTGTTGACCAGGAGGAACAGGGCCACGACGAGGAACGCGACCTGGCCGACGCGGGGCCGGCGAGGGGCGAGGAAGAGGAGCGCCCCGATCCCGAGGCAGCCGAGCATCATGAGCAGGAGGGACCACACACCCGGGTTCGGCAACGGCAGGCCGGCCAGGCCCATGACGTACCAGATCGAGCCCAGGTCCGCTCCCCGGTCGACGTTGAACTGCCAGAAGTACAGCCAGCCGGACGGCGACGCGACGAACACGGGCACGTTGACGAGGACCCACGTCAGCGCGGCGGCTGCGGCGGCCTCAGCGAACGCCCGCAGCCGTCGGGACCGCAGGCACAGCAGCAGCAGCGGGCCGAGGATGAACAGCGGGTACAGCTTCGCCGCGATGGCCAGGCCGTAGAAGACACCCGCGACGTACGGGCGTCTCCTGCCCCACGCGAACAGGGCCGCGGCGGTCAGCGTGACCGCGAAGATGTCCCAGTTGATGAGGCCTTCGGCCATGACGACGGGAGCGACAGCGACCATCAGGCTCGTCGCCCACCACCGCCTGCCGCCCATGTGCCGCTGGAGCACGACGAGCCCGAGGAAGCAGCCGAAGAGCATGACCGCGCACACCGAGTAGAAGATGTCGGCGTTCGTGAGGACCTGCTGCCCGCTGAGGCCCGGGGCGGCGCGTACGCCCAGCACGTCGGTGATGCGGCGGGCGACATCCACAAACCCGCCGGTGAGCACCGGGTACTCCCACTGCGCGGTCACGTAGACGACGCGGCCCTCGCTGAGTCCGCGCGCTTGGTACAGCACGGGGATGTCCGTGTAGCACATGCGGGCGATGGCGTTGACGGCCGTCGCGGGGTCGGTCTGGCGACACGTCGTCTGGTGCGCCATGAGCAGCAGCCAGCTCAGCGTGGCGAGGATGAGGACCACAGCCGGTCCGAGTACGAGGCGTGACCCCGCGTGGCGCCCGAGCGGGCCGCCGAGCCGACGGAGCATCATCTCCGACCAGCCGCCCCGGTCGGCCGTCTCCCCAGGGGGCAGTGTCACGGTCGGGGCGGTCACGCGGCCATCGTACGGTCTGAGCCTGGCTAGCCAGACGAAGCGGACGGCTTTCCGACAGCCGGGCTAGCCGACGACGACGGTTTGACCGACACAGCCTGAGTGGCTGAGGGCTTCGCCGAGGACGGGGGCGACGGGGGCGCGGGTGGTGCGGACGTCGACGGCGAGGGTGCGGGCGTCGAGGGCGTCGGCGTGGGCGTGTTCGTGGGGGTGGACGAGGGCACCGGCGACGGGGTCGCGGTCGCGTTGACGTACACGGGCGGGTCGAAGGACAGAACGGGCTGCCCCGCGGTGGCCACCTTCATGTAGTCCAGCCACGTCAGTGCGGGGTAGGTGCCGCCGAAGAACGTCGCGTCGCCCCTCTTGGCATAAACGTCGAGGTTCCCGTTGCCACCGTCCCCCGCGACGTACATGACGGCCGTCGACACCTGCTTCGTGTAGCCGATGAACCAGCTCGACACCACGTGGCCGTTGACGTCGGCCGTACCGGTCTTGCCCGCGATGTCACGCCCGAGGCTGGAGACCTTGGCGCCCGTGCCTTCGTTGACGACGTTCTCGAGGGCGAACGTCGTGTCCGTGGCGATCTTCGGGTCGATGTTCGGCTGACCCTGGGGGTTCGCCGTGTACAGCACCTTGCCGGTGAGGTCCTTGACCTCCTTGACGAGGTGGGAGGGGACGTACGTCCCGCCGTTGGCCAGCGTCGCGTAGCCGGTCGCCTGGTCGAGCGGGCTGACCTCGGCCGTGCCGAGCGGGATGCGGTTGTTGGCGTCCCAGCCGGCACCGGTCGTCACCCCTGCGTCGTTGGCCGCCTTGATGATCTGCGCGGGGCCGTTGGGGATCTGCTGCGTGAGGTCGACGAACGCCGTGTTGATCGACTCGGCCGTGGCCTTGACGAGCGAGACCGGACCGTACTGGGTGTTGAACTCGTTGCGGATCGTGCTCGTGTCGCCCCTCGGGGTGAACGTGTTGCCGTTGAGCGTCGAGCGCAGGCTGAAGCCGTTGCGCAGCCCGGCGACCACGGCGTACGCCTTGAACGTCGAAGCCGCCGGCCGGTCCGTGGTCCCCCAGTTCCGCGAGCTCGCCAGATAGTCCGGGCCGCCGTACAGCGCAAGCACCTCTCCGCTGCCGACGGCCACGGAGGCGATCGCAGCGTGGAGCTGGCTCGGGTCCTGCTTGGTCTTGGCGCCGTTCGCGGCCTCGTCGGTGTACTTCTGGGCCGACGCGACGGCCGCAGCCTGCGCCTTCTCGTCGAACGTGGTCGTGATCTGCAGACCACCACCGGAGATCTCGGCCGGGTCGAACCCGTCAGCAGTGAGCTCGGACTCGACCATCTTGAGCAGGAAGCCCTTGGGGCCGCCGTAGCGCGAGCTCTTGGGGACGTCGGGGAAGGCCGGCAGAGCCTTCGCGGCATCCGCCTGCGCCTGGGTGACCGTGCCCATCTGCACCATGCCGTCCAGCACGTACGCGTACCGGTTCGTGAGCCGCGCCACGTTCTTCTCGCCGTCGGCAGGGTCGTACATGCTCGGGTTGTTGAGGACCGAGGCGAGCACGATGGACTGCTGCAGCGTGAGGTTCTTGGCATCGACGTTGAAGTACGCCTTCGCGGCCGCCTGGATGCCGTACGCGCCGCGGCCGAAGTAGATGGTGTTGAGGTAGCCCTGGAGGATCTGCTCCTTGGGCATCGACCGGCCCATCTTGACCGCCAGCAGCACCTCGGTGATCTTCCGGCTGGCCGTCTGGTCGCTGGTCAGGTACAGGATCTTGATGTACTCCTGGGTGATCGTCGACCCGCCGCCCAGGGCGCTCTTGCCGCGGAGGATGCCGTACACCGCACGCGCGATGCCGGTCGGCGAGATGCCCTTGTCGGTCCAGAACGTACGGTTCTCGGCCGCGACGACCGCGTCCTTGATGGTCTGCGGCATGTCGGCGTACGAGATCGACGTGCGGTTCTGGTCGGCGAAGGAGCCGATGACGGTCTTCCCGTCGCGGTAGTAGACGTTGGACTTGTTCGTGAGGAACGCCGCGTTGGGGTCGGGGAGGTTGGTGCGCTGGTAGGCGACGGCGACCGCTCCCATGCCCAGGAGGGCGATGACGAGGACGGCGACCGTCACCACCTTGAGCGTGGTGAGGAGGCGCTTCTGCCACACCGGCCGTGGCGGCTTGGGGGAGTCGCCGGCCGCTGTGGACGCGCCGGTCCCTGATGCAGCGGTTGATGCAGCGCGGGCGGGGCCGGTGGTGCCCCGACGGGCCCCGGTCGTGCGTTCAGCCATAGATGTCCTCGACGGTCCTCTGTCGGCGGGGAGGCCGGCGCTTGACGCCGTCCCCGAGCAGGTAGGAGGTGATCATGTGGTTCCAGCCGCATTCCGTGCACACCTCGACGACACAGACGCGGAACTCGCCGACCTCATTCTCCATCTCTTCGAGCTCGGCCACCGACTTGATGCGGCCGCTGTACTGGCCGAGCTGGTCGCCGAACGTGTAGTTCAGCGTGACGAGCCGCCCGCAGTCTCCGACCGGGCACCGTACGGTGCTGAGCTCTCCGTGATGGAGCGCCGCCCTGATGAGCATGGGGTCGGCGTCGCAGAGATCTTCACGCCTCAGCGTACGCACGCGGCTGCGCAGCCTCTCCAGCGCGTGCCGCCGCTGGAGGGCATAGTCGACCGTCTGCCGCTTGGACCACATGGCCTCCAGGGTAGGCGGTCGCTCCAGGTCCCACGTGCTCTCAGCGTGTGGTGGGGGCCGTCGGCGCGGTCGGCCAGGGCCGCTATGACCACTGGAGTACGGCTGCTCCGACCTGGGACGGGCGGTACCCGGGCTCGGCAAGTATGCTTCTCCTGCTCGCCAGGGCGGGCGCGGGGAAGTGGCGCAATTGGTAGCGCACCGCCTTTGCAAGGCGGGGGTTGCGGGTTCGAGTCCCGTCTTCTCCACCGCGTACTGCACGGTCGTATCCTGCTGCTGACGGAGGTACGAGCCGCACGGGAGGGAGTCTGGTTGCCCGGTCGTTTAGGAG
>JACRAA010000088.1 GCA_016213595.1 Actinomycetota bacterium
CCGGGGACCACCAGCACCTCGTCGTGGGTCCCTGGACCCACGTCGACCAGATGGGCCGCATCCCCGCCGGCCACGACTTCGGGCCGCAGTCCACGTTGGTCGGTGCGGACGTCCCGGCGCTGCAGCTCGACTTCTGGCGTGTGCACGGTCTCGGCGTGCGCGTCGGGACCCTGCCCGTGGTCCGGCTGTTCGTGATGGGTGCCGACGAGTGGCGCGACTATCCCGACTGGCCCGTACCGGGCACCGAGGAGGTCGACCTCTACCTCTCGGACGGCACCCTGGCACCGAACGTGACCGAGGCGTCGGGCACGACGACCATCGAGCACGCGCCGGGCGACCCCGCGCCTGCGGTCGGCGGCCAGATCCTGTACGGACCGCCCGACTTCCCCGGCCCGCACGACCAGCGGCCGGCGGAGGCACACCGCGGCGTCGTGTCGTTCACCACGACGCCCTTCTCGGAGACGTTCGAGGTCGTCGGCCCCGTCCTCCTACGCTGCTGGGTGTCCGCCGACGCGACGGATGCCGACCTCCATGCCACGCTCACCGACGTCGCCCCGGACGGCACGTCGCGCATCCTCACCGACGGCGCCCTCCGGCTGTCCCGCCGGGTCGGCCTGGACCGCGTCGTACCGCTCGTTCCCCGCGAGCCGGTCGAGGTCGAGGTCGAGCTCTGGCCCACCGCGAACGCCTTCCTGACGGGTCACGCCTTGCGGCTCAACCTGGCTGGCGCCTGCTTCCCGCGGTACGTCTCGGCAGCGGATCCTTTCAACCTCCAGATCCACCACGGCCGTGAGTACCCGAGCCACCTCGTGCTGCCGGTGACGGCCCTCGCCTGAGTCGCGTTCACGCATCGTTCGCTGGCGCTCGTCCCCCCAGTCGGGCGGACGCCTGAGCGAGGTGTCCAGCTAGGCGAGCGCGGCGTCGCAGGTGGACGTACGGACGCGGTAGAGCGTCGTGCTCGCCGCGATGTACAGCCAGCCGTCCGGTCCGAAGCACACGTTGGCGACCCGCTCGGGCAGGTCGACGGCTCCGAGGAAGGCCCCCTCGGCGTCCACGACGGCGACCGAGTCGTGGTCGGAGAGCCACAGCCGGCCCGTCACGTCCACCCGCAACCCGTCGACGACACCCCTGCGGCCGGTGTAGAACAGGCGGCCCGGCCCGCACCCGCCGTCGACGACGTCGTACGCCCAGACCGCGAAACCGTCATGGTCCTCGGAGTTCGCCACGTACAGGACGCTCTCGTCCGGCGAGAACGCCAGCCCGTTGGGACGGTCCAGGTCGGTGACCACCGCCGTCAGCCCCCTGGTGGCGGGGTCGAAGCGGAACACCCAGCAGGCGCCGTACTCGAGGTCGCCGGCGTGGCCCTCCTCGGGCAGGAGAATCCCGTACGGCGGGTCCGTGAACCAGATCGCGCCGTCTCGGGCGACCACGAGGTCGTTGGGGGAGTTGAGGCGGACATCCCCATGGCGGTCGATGAGCACGGTCGTTGTGAGGTCTGTGTGCAGCTCCTCGACGGCCCGCCGCCCGTGGCAGCACTGGAAGACACGGCCGTCGCGGGCGACCGTACGGCCGTTCGTGAACTCCACCCCCGCGACAGCGACCTCCAGCTCGGTCGACCCCTCACGCCAGGAGAGGATGCGGTCGTGCGGGATGTCGCTGACGAGGAGCCGGTCGCCCACCCAGGCGGGTCCCTCCAGCCAGCGTGCCCCCGTCGCCAGCCGCTCGACGGGACCCAGGAACAGTGACGGCGGCGTATCCACGAAGCGACGCTATCGGATGGGCTCCGGCGAGGAATGTAGAGTGCGGACTACGGCCGCCGAAGCCGTGTAGCCAGCTGTGAGGAGCGCTTCGTGACGTACGTCATCGCCCTGCCCTGTGTCGATATCAAGGACCGGGCCTGTGTCGACGAGTGTCCGGTCGACTGCATCTACGAGGGCAACCGGATGCTCTACATCAACCCGGAGGAGTGCGTCGACTGCGGCGCCTGCGAGCCGGTGTGTCCGGTCGAGGCGATCTACTACGAGGACGACGTCCCGGCGGAGTACTCCGAGTACCTCGACGTCAACGCGGGCTTCTTCGACAAGCTGGGTACGCCCGGTGGCGCGGCGAAGCTCGGCGTCATCGACGACGACCACCCCGTGGTGGCCGCGCTGCCGCCGCAGGGCGAGTGAGCACGACCTCGTTCGTCCGGCCCCTGAACCTCCCCGACTTCCCGTGGGACACCATCGCGGGGGCAGCCGCGCGTGCGCGCAGCCATCCTGACGGCATCTGCGACCTGTCGGTCGGCACGCCCGTCGACCCGACCCCTGAGGCGGGCCGTCGGGCGCTGGCGGAGGCATCCGATGCTCCCGGCTACCCGCTGACCTGGGGGACGCCGGCGCTGCGGGCAGCCATCGCGGGCTACCTGACCGAACGCTGGGGTGCGCCGGAGCTGGGGGACAGGGGAGTCCTGCCGGTCATCGGCACGAAGGAGCTCGTCGGGTGGCTTCCCACGCTCCTCGGGCTGGGGCCTGACGACATCGTCGTGATCCCCGCGACTGCCTACCCCACGTATGCGGTGGGCGCGGCTGTCGCCGGCTGCCAGGTCGTCGTCGCGGAGAGCGCCGACGACGTGAGCGACCTCCGTCCCGCCCTGGTGTGGACGAACTCGCCGTCGAACCCGACGGGACGCGTCGCCGATGCCGGCGAGACCTCGGACTGGGTCGACTACTGCCGCCGGAACGGCGCGCTGCTCGTGGCCGACGAGTGCTACGGGGAGTTCGGCTGGGACGCCGAGCCCGTCTCCGCGCTCGACAGCAGGGTCAACGGCGGTGACGTGACGGGGATCATCGGCGCCTACTCCCTGTCCAAGCGGTCGAACCTGGCCGGCTACCGTGCCGGCTTCATCGGTGGCGACCCTGCGGTGGTGTCGGCCCTGCTCGAGGTGCGCAAGCACCTGGGGATGATGGTCCCGTTCCCCGTCCAGGCTGCCATGACGGTCCTCCTGCGCGACGACGAGCACGTCCGTGCGCAACGGGAGCGCTACCTCGCCAGACGGCAGGTCCTCGCGCCGGCGCTGGCCGAGGCCGGGTTCCGGATCGACCACTCGCAGGCCGGGCTGTACCTGTGGGCGACCCGGGGCGAGAACGGCCGACGGACGGTCGAGTGGCTCGCCGAACGGGGAATCCTCGCGGCGCCGGGCGACTTCTACGGCGCCGCAGGGGAGAAGCACGTGCGGATCGCCCTGACGGCGACCGACGAGCGGGTTGCGGCCGCGGCCTCACGGCTCGTGGGCTGAGTCCCTCAGCCGAAGATCACCGAGACGGTACGCGCGTCGGGCACGGCGCCACTCGCGGACGCCCAGAGGGGCAGGTCGGTCGTGGACGGGTGCCAGGCCTTCTCCGCCGTGGCGACCTGGGTGATGCCGAACGCGGAGGCCCACGCCTGGCTGGCCGCGGCGACCGACCACGTCGTGGCGTCGGCTCCGGCCCTCACGTCCACGCGGTTGGGGGGCCCGTCGCTGACCGTGCCCGGCGCTGTCCCTCCGTAGGTGGCGTTGAGCAGGGACGTGTATCCCGCGCTGTCGGCCGTCTTCGGGGACGTGGCGAGGCACGTGAACGCGGCGGCCGTCTCGCCGGACAGTGCGCTGGCCAGGACCTTCGACCTGTCGACGTGCTTCCGGTAGCCCTCGGGAACGCCGGAGCGCTGCACCGCCTGCGCCACCTCGGTGATGTCCCGGGTCTGCCAGTTCGCGATCCGCAGCAGCGCGTCGTAGAACTTGCCGGCCGAGTACTGGGGGACCATGATCTGCGCCACGCTGCCCCAGCCCTGCGAGGGCCGCTGCTGGAACAGGCCGACGGAGTCACGGTCGCCATGGTCCAGGTTGCGCAGGCCGGACTCCTGCAGCGCAGTCGCGAACGCGATGGTCACGGCCCGGGGCGGCAGGCCGCGCTGGGCCGCGACGCCCGCGATGATCGCCGCGTTGTACGACTGCTCGAGGTCGAGCGTCGCCGTCTGGCCCCCCACGGTCGCGACGCACCCGTTCTGAGGTGTGGGGAAGGAAACGGTGCCGTTGCCCTCCCACCACCGCACCACCACACCGACGAGGAGCGCCAGGACGAGGCCCAGCAGCGCGAAGGAGACGAGCCCGACGCCGACCCTGCGGCGCGCGTACACCCCCTTGGTGCGCGTGGGCGAGGTGGAGCGCCGGGGCGGGGACTGCCGCGTCATGGCTCAGTCGTTGGCGTGCAGCGCGTCGTTGAGCGTGACCCCGGCGGCGCTCCGCGGTCGCGCCTCGACGCGACCGCTCACCGAGTCGCGGAGGAACAGCAGTCCGGACCTGCCCGACAGCTCGGCGGCCTTGACGACGCGTCCGTCGGGGAGGGTGACCTTGGTGCCCGCCGTCACGTACAGCCCGGCCTCGACGACGCAGTCGTCGCCCAGCGAGATGCCCACGCCCGACTCGGCCCCTAGGAGGCACCGCTCGCCGACGGTGATCACCTGCTGCCCGCCGCCGGACAAGGTGCCCATGATGGAGGCCCCGCCGCCCACGTCCGTACCGTCGCCCACGATGACGCCGGCGGAGATCCGGCCTTCCACCATCGAGGCTCCGAGCGTGCCGGCGTTGAAGTTCACGAACCCCTCGTGCATCACGGTCGTACCGCTCGCGAGGTGCGCACCGAGGCGGACGCGGTCGGCGTCGGCGATGCGGACACCGCTGGGGACGACGTAGTCGACCATCCTCGGGAACTTGTCGACCCCGAAGATCGTCAGGTGCTGGCCCGCGAACCTGCAGGCACCCCGCACCTTCTCGAAGTCCTCCACGGCGCACGGCCCCGCGCTCGTCCACACGACGTTCGGGAGCACGCCGAAGATCCCGTCGAGGTTCACCTCGCGCGGCTTCACGACACGGTGGCTGAGGAGGTGGAGGCGCAGGTACGCGTCCGGCACGCTCGCCGGCGCCACGTCCAGGTCGATCTCGACGACACGGGGATCCATGTGGACGCCCCGACGAGCATCGGTGGTCACCTGGAGCATGAGGGGCGAGTCTGCCCCGTCATAACGGCCGAGTGTCGGGGCCGCGAACCACGTGTCGAGGACCTGTCCGGACTGGTGGACTGTGGCCAGCCCCCATCCCCAGGCAGGTCGGGCCGCGGTGTCGGTCATGGCAGAGACTCTAGCCGGGCCGGCCAGGCAAGGGCGGCGAGTCGGGACGGCGCTAGGTTTGGCCCATGCTCGACCTGACCGGGGACCCCGTCGACCTGCTCCAAGCCATCACCGACGTGGAGTCGGTGAGCGGGAACGAGAAGGCCCTGGCCGACCTGGTCGAGGAAGCGCTGCGCGAATCGCCGCACCTCGAGGTCGTACGCGACGGCGACGCGGTCGTGGCCATGACCCGACAGGGCCGCTCGGAGAGGGTCGTCATCGCGGGCCACCTGGACACCGTCCCGGTCGCTCGCAACCTCCCCAGCTCTCGACGGGTCGTGGACGGCGAGGACCGCGTGTACGGGCGCGGGACGTGCGACATGAAGGGCGGTGTCGCCGTCCAGCTCGCGGTGGCGGCGGCCGTCCCGTCGCCCGTTCGCGACGTCACGTGGATCTTCTACGACCATGAGGAGGTCGACGCGGAGCGGAACGGGCTGAACCGCCTCGCGACGCACCACCCGGAGCTGCTCACGGCCGACCTCGCTGTCCTCATGGAGCCGACCGCGGCCGCCATCGAGGGCGGCTGCCAAGGCACCCTGCGCGTGGCCGTCCGTACCTCCGGTGCCGCTGCCCACTCCGCGCGCTCCTGGCTGGGGAGCAACGCGATCCACGCCGCGGGAGAGGTCCTGCGCAGGCTCGAGGCGTACGAGGCCGCTCAGGTCCTCGTCGACGGCCTCCTCTACCGCGAGGGGATGAACGCGGTCGCGATCAGCGGGGGGATCGCCGGCAACGTCGTCCCGGACCGCTGCGAGGTGGTCGTCAACTACCGCTTCGCGCCCGACAAGGACGAGGCCGCGGCCGTCGGTGAGGTCCGCCGGCTGTTCGAGGGCTACGAGGTCGAGCTGCTCGACCTGGCGCTCGGCGCCCGTCCCGGGCTCGACCGTCCGGCTGCCCGCGCCTTCGCGGAGGCCGTCGGGGGCGAGGCGAGGCCCAAGTACGGCTGGACGGACGTGGCCCGGTTCTCGGCCCTGGGCATCCCCGCGGTCAACTTCGGCCCCGCCAGTCCTACCAAGGCGCACGCCGACGACGAGTACTGTCCGGCCGCCGACGTGTACGCCTGCCGTGACGCGCTCCTGCGATGGCTCTCGTCCTGAGGCGGCCACTGGCCGCTACGCTCGTGGGCGTGCCCAAGGAGTTCAAGACCCAGAACCAAGGCCCGGTCATCCGCCGGGGCTTCGACCGCCAGCCCACGACGACGGACCAGCGGCTGCTCTCGAGCCGTGGCAACACCGACTGGGTGCACGCCGACCCGTGGCGCGTGCTCCGCATCCAGGCGGAGTTCGTCGAGGGCTTCGGCACGCTGGCGGAGCTGGGTCCGGCGGTGAGCGTGTTCGGCAGCGCTCGTACGAAGCGGACGAACCCCATGTACGCGGCCGCCGAGACGATCGGCCGCCGGCTCGCCGAGGAGGGTCTTGCCGTGATCACCGGGGGCGGGCCGGGGATCATGGAGGCCGCGAACAAGGGGGCCACGAAGGCGAACGGCACCTCGGTCGGGCTCGGCATCGAGCTGCCGTTCGAACAGTCCCTGAACAAGTACGTAACCCTCGGCATCAACTTCCGCTACTTCTTCGCTCGCAAGACGATGTTCCTCAAGTACTCGCAGGGCTTCGTCGTCATGCCCGGCGGCTTCGGCACGTTCGACGAGCTGTTCGAGGCGGTGACGCTGTCGCAGACTCGCAAGGTGACGCAGTTCCCCATCGTGCTGTTCGGCAGCGAGTACTGGATGCCCATGCTGACCTGGCTGCAGGGCCCCGTCCTGTCCGGCGGCTACATCTCCGACGACGACCTGGACATGCTGCGCGTCACGGACTCCGTCGAGGAGACGATCGAGGCGATGCTCACGCCCGTACCGCCGCTGCCTCCCAAGGACCCGAGCTAGGAGACAGCATGGAATGGATCCTCGCCGCGCTGGCGATCGCCGTCGTGGGTCTCGCGGCGGCTGCTGCCACGGGCCGCTTCGGTGAGCTGCCGGACGTCGTCGACGACCGCGTCCAGCCCTCCCTGCCCGAGACCGGACCGATCACGGCCGAGCAGCTGCGCGACGTAGAGTTCGCGGTCGTTCCTCGCGGGTACTCGATGGAACAGGTCGACGCGCTGCTGGAGCGGCTCGCCGCACAGCTCCGTCCGGAGCCGACCACCGGGCCTGTCGTGGCAGACCCAAGGGCTCCCGACCTGGAATAATGGTCAGTACAGATACGAAAGGGAGACGCGATGGCCGCGATGAAGCCGCGAACCGGTGATGGACCCATGGAGGTCACGAAGGAGGGCCGCGGAATCGTCATGCGCGTTCCCGTCGACGGTGGGGGACGTCTCGTCGTCGAGCTCAACGCCCAGGAGGCGACGGACCTGCTCCAGGCGCTGCGTGGAGTCGTCGGCTGACGGCGTGACCACCGGACACCATCGCCCGCCCGGGAGTGAACCAGGCGGGCGATGCCATGCTCAGCGTGCCCGGTACGCGGCGATCGCCTTCTCGTACACGGTGACCGTCTGGGCGGCGATCGCGCTCCAGGAGAACTCGTCGATGCAGCGCTGCCGCCCGGCGCGTCCCATGTCCTGTGCCCGCTCCGGGTCGCGGGTGAGCTCGTTGATCCGCGCCGCGAACGTCTGCTCGAAGTCCGTGACGTACGCGGCATCGCCCGCCTGGTCCGGGTCGTACGGGACGAGCAGCCCGGTGACGCCGTCGACGACGACCTCGGGTATGCCGCCCACAGCGGAGGCCACCACCGCCGTCTCGCACGCCATGGCCTCGAGGTTCACGATGCCGAGCGGCTCGTAGATCGACGGGCAGGCGAAGACGGTGGCGTGGGTGAGCACCTGCCGTACGGACTCGCGGGGCAGCATGTCCCGCACCCAGGTCACGCGGCCCGGCCGCGCCGCCTCGAGGGAGGCGAACGCCTCGTCGAACTCCGCGGCGATCTCAGGAGTGTCGGGAGCGCCGGCCAGCAGCAGGAGCTGGGTGTCCGGGTCGAGCTGACGCGCGGCACGGACGAGGTGAACCAGGCCCTTCTGGCGGGTGATGCGGCCGACGAACACGACCAGCGGCTGGTCGAGGTCGACGCCGAGGGAGTCGACGACGTCACGCCTGTGGTCGGGAGCGAACTCCTCCGGGTCGATGCCGTTCTTCACGACGTGGATGCGGCTCCGCTCCACCGAGGGGTAGGCGGCCTGGATGTTGGCGATCATCGCCTCGCTGACCGCGATCACGGCGTCGGCCTGCTCGTACGCCATCTTCTCGATCCACGAGCTGACCCGGTAGCCGCCCGCGAGCTGCTCGGCCTTCCATGGCCGGTCGGGCTCGAGGGAGTGGGCCGTCACGACCGTGGGCACGTCGAGCAGCCGGCCCGCGACCAGCCCGGCGAACTGGGCGTACCAGGTGTGCGCGTGGATCACGTCGACCTCGGGGATGGCCGCCGCCATCGAGACGTCGGCGCCGAGTGTGCGCAGCGCCTGGTTGGCGCCCTCGGGGAAGCTCTCGGGATGGGCGACGGCGCCCTCCCGCGGCTCACCCATGCACTGGACGTCGACGAGGTCGCACAGCTTTCGCAGCTGGGGGACGAGCTGGCCGACGTGGACGCCGGCGCCGCCGTAGATGAATGGCGGGTACTCCCGGGTGAGGATGGATACGCGCAGGCTCATGGTGGGGAGCCTGCCACACGGAGCCGCCCGGGGGGAGGTTGGCTTCCCAGTTGTGCTTCCCATTCGGGAATCCTGTGCGAATAGATGCCGTTGTGGCACTCCCTCTCACTAGTGTGTCGTCATGGTGACGAGGCCGAATGCACTGTCCATCGTGCTCGCTGGTGGCGAGGGCAAGCGGTTGATGCCGCTGACCGCTGACCGTGCCAAACCAGCGGTTCCCTTCGGCAGCACCTACCGCCTCATCGACTTCGTCCTGTCGAACCTCGTCAACTCGGACCTGCGGCGGATCGCGGTCCTCACCCAGTACAAGTCGCACTCGCTCGACCGTCACATCTCGCTGACGTGGCGCATGTCCGTGCTCCTCAACAACTACGTCACCTCCGTGCCTGCTCAGCAGCGCACCGGCAAGCAGTGGTTCCAGGGCAGCGCCGACGCGATCTTCCAGTCGATGAACCTCATCGAGGACGACCAGCCGGACTACATCGTCGTGTTCGGCGCGGACAACATCTACCGGATGGATGTCGAGCAGATGCTCGAGGCCCACATGGACTCGGGCGTGGAGTGCACCGTCGCCGGGATCCGGGTGCCGCGGGCGAGTGCGTCGGACTTCGGGATCATCGACGCCGGGACCGACGGCCGGATCCGGCGGTTCCTCGAGAAGCCCGCCGACCCGCCCGGGCTGCCGGACTCGCCCGAGGAGTCGTTCGCCTCGATGGGCAACTACATCTTCTCGACGGACGCCTTCGTCGAGATGCTCCGCGCCGACGCGGCGGAAGAGAGCTCACGCCACGACATGGGCGGCAACATCATCCCCGCGTTCGTCGACGCAGGCCAGGCCCAGGTGTACGACTTCACGATGAACGCCGTGCCCGGCGCCACGGAGAAGGACCGCAGCTACTGGCGCGACGTCGGCACCATCGACGCGTACCACGAGGCGCACATGGACCTCGTCTCCGTCGTTCCGGAGTTCAACCTGTACAACCGGAAGTGGCCGATCTGGACGACGCAGATCCAGGTGCCGGGGGCGAAGTTCACGCTGCGCGGTACGGCCGAGGACTCGATCGTGGGCGCCGGCTGCATCATCTCGGGCGGCGACGTCGACAGGTCTGTGCTGAGCCCCAGCGTGCTCGTGGAGAAGTGGGCCAAGATCGAGGAGTCCGTGATCTTCTCGGGCGCCCGGATCGGCCGCAACGCCGTCGTCAGGCGCGCGATCCTCGACAAGAACGTCATCGTGCCCGAGGGTGCGGAGGTGGGCGTCGACCACGAGCTCGACCGGGCCAGAGGGTTCTACGTGTCGGAGCAGGGCGTCACGGTCGTCCCGAAGAACACGAAGATCCTGCAGGACTGAGCCGCTGCTGTCCTGGCTGCCGTCAGTGCTTGACGGCAGCCAGGATGCCGTCGCCGACGGGCAGGAAGACCGGTGTGAGGTCCTCCATGCCGACGACGGCCTCGAGCACGTCGCGGGTGATGAGCGTCTCGTCGTCCTCGTTCGTCGGGTCCGCGACCGTACCGCCGAGCATCGCGTGCGACAGCACGAGGACCCCGCCGTGGCGGAGCAGCCGGATGGCCTGCTCGAGGTGCTCGTGCGCGTCGAGCGTCTCGCCGGCGATGAGCACGAGGTCGTACGCTCCGTCGCTGAGCTTCGGGAGCACGGTCAAGGCACTCCCCGCGATGGTGCGCAGCCGCTGCGCGCGGATGCCGGTGCCGATGATGATGCGACGCGCGACGTTCTGGTACTCGGCCTCCGGGTCGATGGTGGTGAGGATGCCGTCAGGGTGCATGCCGTGCAGCAGGGCGAGCGACGCGACGCCCGCACCCGTGCCGATCTCGACGACGGCCTTGGCGCCCAGCACGCGGGCGAGGAACGTCAGCGTCTGCGCTGCGCCCCGACTGGGAGGTACCAGACCGAGGTCGACGGCGGCGGCGCGGGCGGCCTGTCCGGCCGGTGACTCGGGGACGTAGTCCTCGGTGTGGGCCCAGGCTGCGGGCTTCGGGGCGTGCTTGCCGGAGAGTGCGGCGGGTGTGGGACTCACGAGCCCACCCTAGTGGAATGGGCCCTACGATGAGCCCCATGAGTCACACGGTCAGCGCGGAGATCGTCGCGAATGTCTTGTCGGTGGACGTCGCCGTGGGGGACTCCGTCGGTCCGCTCGATTCGGTCGTCCTGCTCGAGTCGATGAAGATGGAGATCCCTGTCCTCGCTGACGTGACCGGGACCGTTGTCGAGATCGTCGTCGCGCCGGGCGACGTGGTCACCGAGGGTGACCCGCTCGTGGTGATCAAGGAGTCGTGACCGTGACACAGCCACCCTTCGGCCGGCTCGTCACGGCCATGGTGACCCCCTTCGACGGGGATGGCGCGCTCGACCTCGACGCCGCCGCATCGCTCGCGACGTACCTGGTGGACGAGCAGAAGAACGACGCCCTCGTCATCAACGGCACGACGGGAGAGTCGCCGACGACCACCGACGACGAGAAGCTGCGACTGCTGCGGGTGGTGGTCGAGGCCGTGGGGGACCGGGCCCAGGTGGTCGCCGGGGTCGGTACGTTCGACACCGCACACACGACCCACCTGGCCCAGCAGGCGGCGGGGGCGGGCGTGCACGGCCTCCTCGTGGTGACCCCCTACTACTCGCGGCCGCCGCAGGACGCGATCGCCGCCCACTTCCTCGCGGTCGCCGACGCGACCGACCTGCCGGTGATCCTGTACGACATCCCGCACCGTGCCGGCGTGCCGATCGAGACGGACACGCTCCTCAAGGTCGCCGAGCACCCCCGCATCGTCGCCGTCAAGGACGCGAAGGGTCTCCCCGTACAGTCGGCCATCGTCATGGCGGCCTCCGACCTCGCGTTCTACGCCGGTGACGACGCCATGCTGCTGCCCTTGCTCGCCGTCGGCGGCGCCGGCGTGGTCGGGACGTCGACGCACTTCTCCGGGGCCAGGACCGCGGAGGTCATAGGGGCGTGGCTCGCGGGCGACGTCCAGGACGCGCTCGCCCGGTACCGCGCGCTCCTGCCGGTCTACCAGGGAGTGTTCGCAACCCAGGGCGTGATGCTCGTGAAGGCGGGCCTCGCGGCGAGGGGACGCTGCGTCGGCGGGGTGCGGGCACCCCTGCTCGATGCCTCGGAGGCCCAGACCGCCACATTCGTCCGCCTGCTCGACGCCGCGGGCCTGTAGCCGCCGTCCGGTCCCGGTATGCCGGGTTACCGGCGGCGGGCTATTGTCTCTGGCGTGGATCTGGGCGCCCCTGAAGTCATCATGCTCGTGCTGCTCGCCGTGCTCATGTTCGGGCCGGAGAAGATCCCGGGGTTCGCGCGCAAGGCGGCCCGCGTCTACAAGTACCTCATGAACATCGCCGGCGGAGCGAAGGACCAGCTCGCCAACGAGCTCGGCCCGGAGTTCGCAGACATCAGCCTGGCCGACCTCAACCCCAAGACGTTCATCAGCAAGCACCTGCTCGACACCGAGGAGATCTCTGTCTTCCGGGAGACCATCGCGGACACCAAGCAGTCCCTGAGCGAGACCAGCAAGGAGCTGGCCGCCGCCTCGGCGGGGATCACGGCGGGTGGGGCCGAGCTGGTCGGCCTGCTCAACGACTCGTCCGGCTCCAGCCTGGTAGGGGCGAGCGCCCCGGGGACACCGTTCGACGTCGAGGCCACCTAGCCTCAGCGTCGCACCTCGCCCAGCCATGGGCAGAGGGCGCGCTCGCGGCAGATGGGCTCAGCCGACGGGGATGACCCCGAGCTGCTGGCCCACGAGGGTCTTCCGGCTGGCGATGAGCCGCTGGGCCAGGCCCACGATCGCAGCCGCGCTCGGCCGGGTCCCGTC
The DNA here is from genome assembly GCA_016213595.1 of Actinomycetota bacterium. GTDB lineage: Bacteria > Actinomycetota > Actinomycetes > Propionibacteriales > Propionibacteriaceae > Fen-668. Next base: position 12,649 of record JACRAA010000088.1, read on the forward strand.
GACGGCCACGAGCGGGGTTCCGGCATCGCCCGCGGCACGGAAGTCCGTCTCCAGCGGGATCTCGGCGAGCAGCGGCACGTCGTACCCCAGCCTCTCCGTCAGCGCCGCGGAGACCTTCAGGCCACCGCCGCTGCCGAACACGTCCACCCGGTGGCTCTCGCCGCAGTGCGGGCAGGTGGTCTCGAGGTAGGCCATGTTCTCGACCACCCCGATGACCCGCTGCTTCATGATCCCTGCCATGGTGCCGGCGCGCTCGGCGACCTCAGTCGCCGCCTGCTGCGGGGTCGTGACCACGATGACCTCGGCACCGGGCAGCCTCTGGCCGAGGCTGATCGCGATGTCGCCCGTACCGGGGGGCATGTCGAGGACGAGGAAGTCGAGGTCGCCCCAGTACACGTCGGCCAGCAGCTGGGTGAGCGCGCGGTCCAGGATCGGTCCCCGCCAGGCGATGACCTGGTCGCGGGAGGGCTTCATCATGCCGACGCTGATCACCTTGATGCCCTGCGTCTCGACCGGGAGGAGGAGGTTCACGTCCTCGAGAGCCGTCGGACCCTCGTCCTCGGCGAGGCCGAGCAGGTCGGGCACCGAGTGGCCGTACACGTCGGCGTCGAGCAGGCCGACGCTCTTCCCCCCCGCCGCGAGGGCGAGCGCGAGGTTCACGGCCACTGAGGACTTGCCCACGCCTCCCTTGCCGGAGGCGATGGCGAGGACCCGGGTGTGGTTCGTGGGCTTCGCGAAGGGGATGTCACGCTCGGGGACGCCCCCGCGCAACATGGCACGCAGCGCTGCCTGCTGCTCGGAGTCCATGACGCCCATGTCCACGGTGACGCGGGTCACCCCGTCGACGACACTCACCGCGGCGGTCACGTCGTTGCGCAGCCGGTCCCGAAGGGGGCAGCCGCCGGTGGTCAGCAGGATCCGTACGACGGCGTGTCCCTCGTCGTCCACGGTGACGACGTCGACCATTCCCAGGTCGGTGATGGGGCGGTGGATCTCGGGATCCTGGACCCCGTGGAGGGCGGCGCGGATCTGGGGCAGCAGCGGGTTCTCATCAGGCACCAGGACAGGCTACTCGCGGCTCGTGCCGCACGGCTGCCCCTCCACGAGCCGGATGGCCCTCCACGGGCCGGATCGCCCTCCAGGAGCCGGATGGGCTGCGCGCCTCTGCTGCCCTGAGGCTCAGAGGCTCCCCTCGGCGTCCTCGAGCAGCACCGGCTCGTCCTCCCGGTCCTCGAGGTCCTCCAGGAACTCCCGCAGCTCCGAGCGGATGAAGTCGCGGGTGGCGAGCTCGCCGACCCGCATGCGAAGGCCGGCGATCTCACGGGCCAGGAAGTCCATGTCGGCGCGCGACTGCGCCGCCTGCTTGCGGTCGTCCTCCTGCGCGATCCGGTCCCGGGCCTCCTGCCGGTACTGCGCGAGCAGGATCAGCGGTGCCGCGTACGACGCCTGGAGGCTGAGCACGAGCGTGAGGAAGATGAACGGGTACGGGTCGAACCTGAGGCCCCCCGGCGCCAGCGTGTTCCACAGGGCCCACAGGATCACGATGAGCGACATCCAGCCGAGGAAGCCCGCTGTCCCCATGAACTTGGCAAAGCTCTCCGCGAACGCGCCCACGATCTCGGAGTCAAGACGGATGCGTGGGACCAGGCTCCTCCTCACCGGGCCCGGCGAGTTGAGCCGCTCGACGTCGATGCGCTTCCGAGCCCTAGCCACGACGGTCCTCGTCCGGGGTCAGGGCGCCCTCCATCTGAAGCCCTCGCCAGTCCTCGGGCAGCATGTGGTCGAGGACGTCGTCGACGGTGACCGCTCCGAGCAGGTGGTGGTCGGTGTCCACGACGGGGACGACGAGGACGTCGTACGTCGCGAAGTACCGGCTCACCGTCGCCAGCTCCGCCGACGGGAGCAGGGGCCGCAGCTCGCGGTCGATGAGGGCGGACACCAGGGTCGAGGGCGGCTCGCGCAACAGCCGCTGGAGGTGGACGCCACCGATGTAGCGGCCCGTCGGCGACTCGAGCGGGGGCCGGCAGACGAACACCATCCCTGCGAGCGCCGGAGGCACCTCCTCGACCCGCGCGAGCGCGAGCGCGTCGGCGACCGTCGAGTCCGGCGCGACGATGACGGGCTCGGGCGTCATCATGCCGCCGGCGCTGTCGTCGTCGTACACCAGCAGGTCCCGCACGTCCTGCGCGTCCTCGGGCCGCATCCGCTCGAGCAGTGTCTCGGCGACGTCGTCCGGCAGCTCCGCGATGAGGTCGGCGGCGTCGTCAGGGTCCATCTCCTCGAGGACGTCCGCCGCGCGCTCGGGGTCCAGCAGCGTGATGAGGTCGACCTGCTCGTCCTCGGGGAGCTCCTCGAGCGCATCGGCGAGCTGCCGGTCGTCGAGGGCATGGGCCACCTCGACGCGCCGCTCCGGCGCCATGTCGTGGAGCTCGCGGGCCACGTCGGCGGGCTTCATGTCGACCATCTCGGCAAGCAGAGCCTCGTCGCCCTCGAGCGTGCCGGCGCCCAGGTCGGGCACGTCCTGCCAGGGGACGATCGACACGGGGACCCGGCTGGAGAACTGGAGGGCCTTCGGGATGTCGCGCAGCGCGACCTTGGTCACCTCCCAGTCGTCACCCCGGCCGGCGTGCATCGCGACGTCGAAGATCGTCATCGGGTTGCTCGTACCGCGCCGTACGACCCGGCGTCCCTGGAGGTCCTCCAGCACCAGCGTCTCGCCTTCGCGGCGGTGGAAGCGGCGCGTGTTCACGACGCCGGAGACGACGATCTGGACGGCGTCGATCGAGTACACGCGCTCCATGGGCAGGTACGCCCTGCGGCGGGCGAACAGCTCCGCGACCAGACCTTTGACCCGCGGCGGCCGGCCCTGCCCGCGCACCTGGATCACGACGTCGTGGAGCTTCCCGATCGAGTCCCCGTCGACGTCGATGATGGGTAGCCCACGCAGTCGTGAGATGTACATCGTCGTCGGAGCAGCCACGCGAGAAGGGTAGACCGCTCGCGGCGTCGGGGCACGCTGACACCCGGCGAGTGGACCCACCGTCCCGCGGTGCTGTCCCCGTCAGGTGTCGAGGGCGGTGATCGCGTCGTGGAGCGCGAGGACACGCTCGGCGGTCGCCACGTGGAGGTTCTCCACCATCCGCCCCCGGTAGGTCACCACGCCCGCGCCCTGAGCCGCGTTCCAGGCGTCGAGCAGGCCCCGGGCATCCTCGACGGCCTCCGCGCTCGGGGCATAGGCATCGTTGGCCCCCTCGACCTGGCTCGGGTGGATGAGCGTCTTGCCGTCGAACCCCAGCGCCCGGCCCTGTCGGCACTCGGCGAGGTAGCCCTCAGCGTTCGACAGGTCGTTGTACACCCCGTCCAGCACGACGACGCCGGCGGCCTTCGCGCCGAGCACCGTGAGACCGAGGGCGGTCTGGAGCGGGAGCCGGCCCGGTACGTGCTCCACCCCGAGCTCCTTGACGAGGTCGTTGGTGCCCAGGACGAGGACGGTCAGGCGCTCGGACGCCCTGGCGATCTCGGCCACCTGCAGGACGGCGGCGGGCGTCTCGACCATCGCCCACAGTGCTGTGTGCTCCGGGGCGGCGTGCCTCTCGAAGGCGGCGACCAGCGCCTGTACGGTCTCGGCCGAGTCCACCTTCGGCACGACCACAGCGTCAGGCCCGGCCGGGCACACGGCTGCGAGGTCCGCCTCGTGCCACTCCGTACCGACCGCGTTCACCCGTACGGCGAGCTCCCGGCGGCCGAAGCCACCGGTTCGTACGGCCTCGACCGCAGCCTGCCGGGCGGCTGGCTTCGCGTCGGGGGCCACGGCGTCCTCGAGGTCGAGGATGACGCCGTCGCACGGCAGGGTCCGGGCCTTCTCGAGGGCGCGGGCGTTGGAGGCGGGCAGGTACAGCACCGAGCGGCGGGGACGGTAGTCGGCCATGACGGCGACCGTAGCAAGCCCGTGTCCAGGCTGTGGTGCCGGGGGCGCGCCGCCTAACCTGGGAACCGACGAGGAGGATGTCTGATGACACAGGACCCTTACCTGCGACCCGTAGGTTCCCGGCCCAGCCGTACCGCCAGCATGTTCGACCTGGAGTACCCGCGCTCCGTGGGCGTCTTCGAGACGTACGCCGCGGCGGAGAAGGCGGTCGACTACCTCGCAGACAACGGCTTCCCCGTGGGGAACCTGGCGATCGTGGGCACGGACCTTCGGACGGTCGAGCGCGTTCTCGCGCGGCGGACGTGGCGGACGGTCCTGCTGCAGGGGGCTGCGCAGGGGCTGAGCACCGCGCTGATCCTCTTCCTGGTGCTGTGGCTGTTCGTCCCGGGCGCGAACGTGCTCGGCCTGCTGCTGGCGGCGTTCGCGTTCAGCATCCTCGTCAGCATGCTGTTCGCCGCGATCGGCTACAGCGTGAGCCGGGGTGCCCGTGACTTCACCTCGGTGCAGCAGACGGTCGCAACCCGCTACGAGGTGCTGTGCGAGCACAAGGTCGCCGAGCAGGCTCAGGAGCTGCTCGCGGGCATGGCTCCCGCCTCCGGCTTCTAGCCTCCGTGTTCTAGCCTCCGTGTTCTAGCCTGCGAGCACCGCGAGGACTGTCTCCCCGGCGACCGTGCGCTGGCCAGGCAGGGGCACGACCGACGACCCGGCCGGCAGGAGCACCTCCACCATGGACGCGAACCGCACGAGTCAGTACTTCTGCCAGAGAGCGACCTCGTAGCCGACGGCCACATCGCAGAGGAGG
>JACRAA010000079.1 GCA_016213595.1 Actinomycetota bacterium
CGCTGTCGGTCTCCTCCTCGGGGGCGTCACCGCACGCCGCCAGGGTCGCGGTCGCCAGCAGCGCCACGAGGCCGCTCGTGACGACCTTCCTCGTCTTCAACACAGATGCCTCCAAATTCGTGAACCCCGGGGTGGGGTCAGCGTTCGGGCGTCATCCTGCCTCCCCGCGTGCCACAGGTCACGCAGATCCGGACTAACGAAATGCGTTTGAGACATAAAAACTGACGGCCATCTTTCGGCGAAACCTGCCAAAGACCCTCGCTTCGCCGGGTGCGACATAGTTGCGCCGTGGAACAGAGTGAGTGGGACCAGCTCAAGCAGGCCGCCGTCGAGGTCATGGGACGCGCCTACGCGCCCTACTCGCGCTACCCCGTCGGAGCCGCCGCGCTGACCGACGATGGGCGCACTGTGGTGGGCTGCAACGTCGAGAACGCGGCCTACGGCGTCACCCTGTGCGCCGAGTGCGGACTGGTGTCCCAGCTCCACGCGACGGGTGGTGGCAGGCTGACGCACTTCGTCTGCGTGAACGTCGACGGCGACGTGATCATGCCGTGCGGGAGGTGTCGCCAGCTGCTCTTCGAGCACGGCGGGCACGACCTACTGGTCTGGACCGTCTCCGGCGTCAAGCCGATGTCCGAGGTGCTCCCCGACGCCTTCGGACCCGACGACCTGGCCCTCGTGACCACGACCGCCACCGAGCAGGAAGGGGCCCGCTGATGGCCGCCCACGACGCCGTCGAGGTGATCCTCGCCAAGCGCGACCAGCACGAGCTCAGCGACAGCCAGATCGACTGGGTGATCGACGCCTACACCCGGGGCGAGGTCGCCGACGAGCAGATGTCCGCGCTGGCGATGGCGATCCTGCTCAACGGGATGAACCGCACCGAGATCGCCCGCTGGACCGCGGCGATGATCGCCTCCGGCGAGCGGATGGACTTCTCCACGCTGTCGCGCCCGACCGCGGACAAGCACTCGACCGGCGGCGTCGGCGACAAGATCACGCTCCCGCTCGCCCCGCGCGTCGCGGCCTGCGGCGTCGCGGTGCCGCAGCTCTCCGGCCGCGGCCTGGGCCACACCGGAGGCACGCTCGACAAGCTCGAGTCGATCCCGGGCTGGCGGGCGGCGCTCAGCAACGAGGAGATGTTCGCGATCCTCGAGGACGTCGGTGCGGTCATCTGTGCTGCGGGCGACGGCCTCGCCCCGGCAGACAAGAAGCTCTACGCCCTGCGCGACGTGACCGGCACCGTCGAGGCGATCCCGCTGATCGCGAGCTCGATCATGAGCAAGAAGATCGCCGAGGGCACCGGCGCGCTCGTGCTGGACGTCAAGGTCGGCAGCGGCGCGTTCATGAAGGACCTCACGACCGCGCGCGAGCTCGCCGAGACGATGGTCGCGCTCGGCACCGACGCCGGCGTGCACACCGTCGCGCTGCTCACCGACATGGCCACCCCGCTCGGTCTCACGGCTGGCAACGCGATCGAGGTCGCCGAGTCCGTCGAGGTGCTCGCGGGCGGCGGCCCGGCCGACGTGGTCGAGCTGACCCTCGCCCTGGCGCGCGAGATGCTCGCGGGCGCCGGTCGCGACGACGTCGACCCCGCCGACAAGCTGGCCGACGGCTCCGCCATGGACGCCTGGAAGGCGATGATCCGCGCGCAGGGCGGCGATCCCGATGCGGCGCTGCCGGAGGCGAAGGAGTCCCACGTCGTGAACGCTCCCTCGAGCGGCACGCTGACCCGGCTCGACGCGATGGCGGTCGGCCTGGCCGCCTGGCGCCTCGGCGCCGGCCGGGCACGCAAGGAGGACCCGGTCCAGGCCGGAGCCGGCGTGGTCTGGCACGCACGCCCGGGCGACGAGGTCACCGAGGGTCAGCCGCTCTTCACGCTGCTGACCGACGAGCCGGAGCGCTTCGACCGGGCGCTTGCCTCGCTCGAGGGTGGCTACGACATCGAGCACGGATCGTCGTACACGCGTGGGGAGATCGTGCTCGACCGGATCGGCTGAATCGGATCAGCCGAGCAGCAGCACGACGTGCTGGGCGACGCAGGCAGGCTTGTCGTGGCCCTCGATCTCGACGGTGTGCTCGACGATGAGCTGCAGCCCGGCGGGCAGCTCGCGCACCTCACCGAAGCGCACGTGCGAGCGCAGCCGGCTGTCGACGGGCACCGGGTTGGGGAAGCGGACCTTCTCCAGCCCGTAGTTGAGCCGCGCCCCCGGCGTCTCGAGCTGGAAGACCTGCGAGGCGAAGCGGGGGAGCAGGCTCAGGGTCAGGAAGCCGTGCGCGATCGTCGTCCCGAAGGGGCCGGCGGCCGCCTGCTCGACGTCGACGTGGATCCACTGGTGGTCGAGCGTCGCGTCGGCGAACGCGTCGATCCGCGTCTGGTCGATCTCCAGCCACTCGCTGGTGCCGATCTCGGAGCCGGATGCGGCGGCGACGTCGTCGAGGGTGGTGAAGGTGCGCATGGGGCCGAACATAGACCACCGCTGCGGAGTGCTTGGATGTGCCGATGAGCACTCCCAACCGCGACCAGGTCCACCGCGCCCCCAAGGTGCTGCTGCACGACCACCTCGACGGCGGCCTGCGTCCGCAGACGATCGTCGAGCTGGCCGCGGAGATCGGCCACGAGCTCCCGGCCGCCGACGCGGAGTCGCTCGGCCGCTGGTTCACCGAGTCGGCCGACTCGGGCTCGCTGGTCCGCTACCTCGAGACCTTCGACCACACCGTCGCGGTCATGCAGACCGGCCCG
>JACRAA010000092.1 GCA_016213595.1 Actinomycetota bacterium
CCGCGATAGCTCTGCCGCCAGCAGTCGAGGAAGACGCCGACGATGCCCGGAAGGTCGTCCGGTCCGGCCGTACGGAGCTTCACGGTCACGTCGCCGGCCCGTCGAGGCTGATGGACCGGATCGGACCCGCCGGCTCCGGCAGCGTCAGGGGACCCGTGCCGGGGGTGATGCTCCCGAGGATGCGTGGTTCGCGCGCTCCCGTACCGCCGGGGACGATCGCGGGCAGGCCGTGGAGCGTGCACCAGCCGATCACGGCGAACAGGATGGCCTCCTTGCCGTCGGTCGGGACGGACAGGTCCTCGGTGGTGACGACGTCAACACCCGGAAGGGCCGACCGGAGTCCCGAGACGATGAGCGGGTTGTGGCAGCCGCCCCCCGACAGCGCGAGGTACGTGACGCCCGCGGCCCGTACGGCGTCGGCGACGGTCCGTACGGTGAGCTCGGTCAGTGTGGCGAGCAGGTCGGTGGGCGTGACGTCGTGGTCGAGGCGGGCCACCTGCTCCCGGACGTACGTCAAGTGGAAGTGCTCCTTGCCGGTGCTCTTCGGGGCGGGCAGCGCGTAGTACGGGTCGGCGAGGAGCAGGGCGAGCAGGTCCAGGTCGACGCTGCCGCCGGCGGCGAGCCGGCCGTCCTCGTCGTAGCCCGCGGGGTTCAGCCCTTCGGTGAGCACGACGGCGTCGATGAGCGCGTTCGCCGGGCCGATGTCGAAGGCGTACACGCGGTCGTCGGTCACGACGGTCATGTTGGAGATGCCGCCGAGGTTCAGGGCGGCGGGGACACCGCCGTGGCCGCGGAGCAGGAGCGCGTCGAGGTACGAGGCGAGGGGCGCGCCGTGCCCGCCGACGGTGAGGTCCCGGGCGCGTACGTCCGCGACGACCGGACGGCCGAGCCGCTCGGCGAGCCACGCCGGCTGGCCGATCTGCAGCGTGCCGAGCGCGTGGTCGTCGACCACCCAGTGGAAGACGGTCTGGCCGTGCGAGCAGGCCGCGTCCACACCGCCGGCGCGCTCAGCGGCGGTGGCTGCCACCTCGGCGAAGGCCTGGCCGATGAGCGTGTCGAGCCGGCACATCTCCTCGAACGTCGTCGGGGACGGCGGCAGCGCCGCGACGAGACGGGCGCGCAGCTCCGGGTCGTACGGGACGGAGTCGCTGTGCAGCACGCGGCCGTGCAGGACGTCTCCGTGCGCCTCGAGGTCCACCACCGCGACGTCGATCCCGTCGTGAGAAGTGCCCGAGATCAGGCCCATCACCTTCATCAGCTCGCCTCCAGTGCTGTCCGTAGGTTGCCGTCGGCGCGATGGAGCCTCGCCGCCGCCGCGTCCGCGGACTCGGTCCGGGCCAGCATGAGCGCTGCGACCCGGATGTCGTTGTCGGCGGCGTCGAGGGCGGCTGACACGTCCTCCCTCGTCCCGCCGGTGATGTGCTGCACGATCCGCTGCGCGCGTTCGCGGAGCTTGTGGTTGGTGGCACGGACGTCGATCATGAGGTTCCCGTACGTCTTGCCCAGCCGGACCATCGTGATCGTCGAGATCATGTTGAGGACGAGCTTCTGCGCCGTCCCGGACTTCAGCCGGGTGGAGCCCGAGACGACCTCGGGACCCACGATGACCTCGATGGGGAGGTCGACCGCGCTGCTGAGCCTCGAGCCGGAGTGGCACGACAGCCCTACGGTCAGCGCCCCCAGCTCTCGTGCCCGGCTGACCGCGCCCACGACGTACGGGGTCCGGCCGCTCGCGGCGATGCCCACGACGCTGTCGAGCGGCGAGACGAGGGCCTCGTCGATCGCCGTGGCACCCGCGGACGCGTCGTCCTCGACGCCCTCGATCGCGGTGAGCAGCGCCTCCGTACCGCCCGCGATGATGGCCATCACCTGGCCGGGAGCCGTGTTGAAGGTCGGGGGGCACTCGGAGGCGTCCAGGACGCCGAGACGTCCCGGGGTGCCGGCCCCCACGTACACGAGGCGCCCGCCGGCCGCCATGCGCTCGGCGATGGCTTGGATGGCCGGCACGATCTGGGGGAGCGCGGCACGCACCGCGTCCGGCACCGTCCGGTCGGCCTCGTTCATGAGCCGGGCGAGCGCCGCCACCGACAGGGTGTCCAGGTCGGCGTACCGGGGGTCGACGGACTCGGTCAGCAGGTCGGCCAGCTCATCGGCGTCGGTGGTCTGGTCCGCTGCTGTCGCATCGAGGTTCGTCACGAGATGCCCCTGTTCCTGGGGTCGAGGGCGTCGCGCAGTCCGTCGCCGAGAAGGTTGAGCCCCACGACGAGGAGCACGACGACGACCCCGGGCGCGATCATCGTGAACGGCGCGACGTACATCAGCGTCCTCGCCTCGTAGATCATCGAGCCGAGTGACGGCGCGGGGGGTGGCGTGCCGAGGCCGAGGAAGCTGAGTGACGCTTCCGTGAGGACCGCCCAGGACAGTGACAGCGACACCTGGACGATGATGATCGACGTGATGTTCGGCAGGACGTGCTTGACCATGATCGCCAGCCGGCTCTGGCCGGTACTCACGGCAGCGCGGACGTACTCGATCTCGCGCAGGCTCATGACCGGTCCGCGGGCCACCCGGATGAAGATGGGGATGTACACGATCGCGATCGCGACGGCCACGGTGAACCAGTTGCGCTCCATCACGGAGGCCAGAGACAGGGCGAGCAGCAGCGGGGGGACCGCGAACAGGACGTTGGTGGCGCCGCTGATGACCGCGTCCGGACCCTTGAGGTAGAAGCCGGCGACGACGCCGAGCGCGGTACCTACGACGGTCGCCACGGTGACGGCGACGACGGCGATGCGGGTGGTGTTCAGCACGCCTGCAGCCACCCGGGAGAAGACGTCGCGTCCGAACTGGTCCGTACCGAACAGGTGGCCGGCGCTCGGACCCTGGAGGCGGATCGTCGCCATCTGGGTGAGCGGGTCGTAGCCCACCAGGCCGATGGCGTGGGCCAGGGCCACGAGGAGCAGCACGCCGACGAGGACGAGGCCGGCGAGGCCGCTCCGGCTGCGGAGGAGGAGGCGGAGCCTCTGGCCGGGCCTGGCCGCCAGAGCCTCCGTCGGCTCGACGATGTCGATGGTCATTCCGCACGCACCCGGGGGTCGATGATCCGGTACAGGAGGTCCGTGGCGAGGTTCACCAGGACGAAGGACAGGGCGATGATGAGCACCGTGCTCTGGACGACGGCGTACTCCTTCGCCTGGATGCCGAGCAGCACCTGCCGGCCGATGCCCGGCAGGCTGAAGATCTGCTCCACGACGACCGCGCCGCCCAGCAGGTAGCCGAACTGCAGGCCGGTCATCGTGACGATGGGGACGAGCGCGTTGCCGAGGATGTGGCGGATCTGCAGGCGGCGTGCCGGGACGCCCTTCGCGCGGGCCGTACGGACGAAGTCCTGCGACCTCACCTCGAGCAGGGCGGTACGGGTGGTCCGCATGATGGGTGCGGCGATGCCGAACCCCAGGACCAGCGACGGCAGCACCATCTGCCGGAGGTTTCGGACGGGGTCCTCGACGAGGGTCGCGTACGCCTCGCCGTTCGGGTTGAAGCCGAGCTTCGCGGACAGGAACGACGTGAGCACTGTCGCGAGCAGGAACGACGGGACGCTGAGGCCGGCGAGGCCGACGACCTGGCCGACCGCGTCGCGGGGGGAGTCCGGCTTCGAGGCGGACAGCATGCCGAGAGGGATGCCGATGAGCAGGGCCAGCACGATGGACAGGACCGCGAGCTCGAACGTGACGGGCAGGGCGCTCAGGGTGAGCTTGCCGACGCTCACCTGGGAGCTGGACGAGAAGCCGAGGTTCCCCGTCAGCACGTTGCCCAGCCAGCTGAAGAACTGCACGACGAGCGGCTTGTCGATCCCGTAGTACTCGGCGAGGGCCGCACGCTGCTCGGGCGTGAGCGCTGCCGCCTCAGTGCCGAGGCCGGCGGTGATCTGGCTGCCGGGGATGGCGCGCAGCATGATGAAGACGAGGACGGCCACGCCGAGCAGCGTGCCCAGCATGGACAGGATGCGGCGGAGGAGCCTCCGCCAGGTGGTGGGTGACATGCGGCCTCCTGTGGGTCGTGACGGGGTACGGGTCCCGGCGCCCCCGCCGGGACCCGTACCGGTCACATCAGCTCAGCGCGGTCGTGCGCAGGTACTGCACCGAGCCGTTGGCCATCGGGACGAACCCGCTCACCTTGGACGACGTCACCGTGTAGGTGAAGCCGGTGAACAGCCAGATCCACGGGGCGTTGTTCTCGAGCGTCGTCGAGACCTTGGAGTAGATCCCCTTGCGGGCGGTCGCGTCGCTGGACTGCTTGCCCTGGGAGAACAGCGCGTCCAGTTCGGGCGAGCTGAAGCCCGCCACCTTGTTGAGGTTCCCGGTGCTCGTGAAGTACCGCCCGTACATGCCGTCCGGGTCCGGGCGACCGCCGTTGAGCGCCACCGCGGCGTCGAAGTCGCCCGCGATCCACTTGTTGACGTACGGGTCGCTCGCCAGCACCTCGAGGTCGAGCGTGATCTTGGCCTCGGCGAGCTGCGCCTTGAGGTTCTGCGCCTCCGCCACCGACGTCGCGTACTCGCCCTGAGAGACGATGGTCTTGATGGTCACGCCACTCGACTTGCCGGCCTTCGCCAGGTAGTCGGCGGCCTTGGCGAGGTCACGCTTGGGGCAGGGCCGGGCGGCCGGGTCCGACTTGTACGCGGGGGACGTGATCGGGCCGGTGACCTCGCCCTCGCCGAGCGCGGCGGTGTCGAGGACCTGCTGCCGGTCGACGGCGCACTGGATGGCCAGGCGGACGTTCACGTCGGTCAGCGCGGGCCGGCGGGCGTTGAGCTGCAGCACGTGGTAGCTCAGCTGAGCCGTCTTGGCGAGCTTGAGTGAGCCGCCCTGTGCGGTCTTGGCGACCAGCGGGTCGTTGAGGATCGCGAGCTGGACGTTGTTGGACTGCATCGCGGAGACGATGGACGTCTCGTCGGGGATGATCCGGAACTCGAGCGTGTCCAGCGGGGTCTTGGTGCCCCAGTACGACTCGTTGCGAGCCATCGTGAGCGACTGGTTCGGCTTGCGCTCCTTGAGAGTGAACGGGCCGGTGCCGTCAGGCGTCGTCTTGAGCGCCTGCGAGGTGGACTCCGACGGCAGGATCGCCATGTTGATGACGGCCAGGTTCGCGAGCAGGCCGGCGTCCGGGGCGCTGAGGTGCAGCGTCACCGTGCTCGCGTCCGTCGCGTCGACGCTCGTGACCGAGGCCACCGACGCTGCGGAGACTGCTGCCGTCGCCTTGTCCTTGATCTTGTCGAGCGAGAACTTGACGTCCTCCGAGCCGAACGTCGTGCCGTCGGAGAACTTCACGCCCTGGCGCAGCTTCATCGTCACCGTGAGGCCGTCGGGGGAGACGGTCCAGGACTCGGCGAGCCCGGGGACGACGTTGAGGTCCTTGTCGAACTCGGTCAGCGTCCCGTACAGCGTCTGCAGGATGTTCACCGCCTGGAACTGGGTCGCCTTCCAGGGGTCCAGGTTGTCCGGGTCCGTGGTGATGCCGACGACGAGGTTGCCGCCCACCTTCGCTGAGGGCGATCCGGCTGTGCCGGCTCCCGTGGACGAGGAGCAGCCGGAGGCGGCCAGGGCGACCGCGAGGCCGAGGCCGATCACAGAGAGAGTTCCGCGCCTGAAGCGCGCACCGCGAGTCATTGCTTCTCCTTCGTGGCCGGAGCCGTCGTCGGCGACCCTCCCTGGGCCGGGTGCCTGCATCCGGATGATGGGTCAATAAGTTACATGCAGATACGCCGCGAGGTACTAGAGTTACCCACTGTCTGTTACACAATTGCAACCGCACGCTGACGAGGAGGTTGCGGTGGCCACGACCGACAAGGTCCGCCACGAAGGGCAGACCACCGCCCTGGTGTCGATGCGCGCGCTGCTGCCCGACCTGCGGCCGAGCGAGCGCCGGATCGCACAGCTGTTCCTCTCAGCGCCCGGCGCCACCGCCGAGCTCGCCATCGCCCAGCTCGCGGACCTCAGCGAGACCTCGACCACCTCCGTCATCCGGCTGTGCAAGCGGCTGGGCTACAAGGGCTTCAAGGACCTGCGGCTCGACGTGCTGCGTGAGGTGACGCGCGAGTCGTACGAGACGGCGGGGATGCCGGCCGTACCGAGCGACATCGACCGCTCCGACAGCCTGGAGAACGTCATCGCGAAAGTCTGCCTCGCCGAGACCCTGTCGATCTCCGACACGGCGAAGGTGCTCGACACGGCAGCGCTGCGAAGCGCCGCGGACGCCGTGAGTGCCGCGGCGCGGGTCGACATCTTCGGCGTCGGCGCCAGCTCCGTCGTCGGCGAGGACCTCCAGCAGAAGCTGGTCCGCATCGGCCGTACCGCCCTCCGCTGGCCCGACGCGCACTCCGCGTGGACCGCCGCAGCGACGCTTCAGCCCGGCAACGTGGCGGTCGCGTTGTCCCACTCGGGAGCGACCGTGGACACGCTCGAGTTCATCGAGCTGGCGGCTGCTGCCGGTGCCACGACGATCGCGATCACCAACCACGCCACCTCGCCCGTCGCACAGGCGGCGGACATCGTGCTCACGACCGCTGCCCGGGAGACGGGCTTCCGCTCGGCAGCCCTCGGCAGTCGCATCGCGCAGCTCATGGTCGTCGACTGCCTGTTCATCGGGGTGGCGCAGACCGACTACGACGCGTCCATGGCCGCCATCCGCGGCACATACGCGACCATCCAGCGGCTCAACCAGCACCGCCGCGAGAGCCGTCGCAGCTGACCGCCGCGACCACTCACCTCCATTCAGTGGCGGATAGCGAGGCGCCGGCGCGTTTCGGCGTCGATTCGGGCCGCAGGTGCCACTGAATGGTCGGGGATGGGCAGAGGCACCGCCTGCTCAGAGCTTCGCCTGCCACTTCTCGGTCCAGACGAGGTCGTTGTACCGGCCGCGGAAGTCCGACTCGCCCATGAGCTTGTCGACGACCAGCCGGATCGTCTGCGGGTTGTCGTTGTAGGCGTTCACGTAGGCCTTGACCATCGTCGCGTCGTGCAGGTGCGTCGTGTAGTTGAGGCTCACCATGACGGTCGGCACCTCGTGCACGTACCAGGGGCAGTCCGTGCTCATCGGCGTCCGCCAGCGGATCCGGTAGTTGTTCTCGGCCGCGTAACCCACGATGTTCGCGACGACGAGCGCAGCGTCGACCTCGTCCCGGTAGGCCAGCGTCGCGCCCTTCACCCGGCTCGTGCCGTCGTTGAGGCTGACCTCGAACCCTCGTCGCTCCAGCTCGGCGACGATGGTCTCGCGCGCGACCGGGCTCGACTCGTAGATGCCGCCCCCCTCGGTGTCCAGGTAGTAGAGGCGGATCCGCCGGTGGGTCTCGGGCCTGATGGGAAGCTGGTCGAGCGTGTTCTTGACGAGCGTGATGGCGGCGTCGGCGGCCTCGGCCTGCCACCGCAGGTGCTCCTCACAGCCCACGACCGCGAGCTCGTCCGGGGTGCGCTCGAGGGTGCCGGCCGCCTTCTTCCCAGGCAGCCCGAGCTTGGCCTTGAGGCCGAGCACCCGGCGTACCGCGTCGTCGAGGCGCTCCGGGGTGATGACCCCGGACTTCACCCCGGCGACCATGAAGCCGAAGTCCTCCGGCATGTTGTTGAAGAACAGGAACATGTCGCAGCCGGAGGCGATGGCCCGCGGGACGTAGTCCTGGCGGCGCATGGCGCTGGTCATGCCGAGCATGTGGCTCGCGTCCGTGATGACGACGCCGTTGAAGCCGAGCCGGGTCTTGAGAAGGTCCTGGAGAAGCTCGGGGGCAAGCGTCGCGGGCATGATGTCCGCGTCGGCGAGGCTGGGGTCGAGCGTCTTCGAGTACGCCGGCAGCGCGATGTGGCCGGCCATGACCATCTCCACGCCGGCGTCGATGTGGTGGCGGTACACCTCGCCGTACGACGCGTCCCAGTCCTCGGGGCTCAGCTCGTTGACGCCCAGCACGAGGTGCTGGTCGCGCTCCTCGGACCCGTCGCCGGGGAAGTGCTTGATGCAGACGGCGATGTCGGACTCGGCGTCGCGGATGCCGCGGGCCTTCGCGGAGGTCGAGCGGATGACGTCGGACGCGGTCGTACCGTGAGCCCGGGTGTTGACGATCGTGTTCCGCCAGTTCGTGAGGATGTCGACGATCGGGGCGAAGATGAGGTTCACGCCGAGGGCTCCGGCTTCGCGGCCCGACACGAGCCCGGTGCGGTACGGCACCTCCTCGCCACCCGCAGCGTCGCACTGTGCGCCCGAGGCGATGTACGTGCCGTCCGCACAGGCTCCGTTGCCGCCCGCCTCACAGTTCGCGGCGACGAGCAGCGGGATGCGCGAGGCGGACTGCAGCGAGCTGATGAGGGTCTGGACCTGCTCGGCCGTACCTCCCTGGTAGCGGGCGCCGCCGATCCCGTACGTGGCGAGGATGTCCGCGTTGCTGCCGACGTTGCCGCTGAACGTGTCGTCGCCGAAGTGGAAGAGGTTGACGAACAGCTGGCCCACCTTCTGCTCGAGGGTGAGGCCGGCGAGAGTCTCCTCGACCCAGGTGACGGCATCCTCGTCGAGGCGGTAGGGGAGGGCACGGAGGTCGACGGTACGTGGCATGGGAGTCTCCTTCAGATCCGCCAGGACGGGGTGCGGGGCAACAGCGAGGTGAACTCGGCGATGAGGGCGTCCTGGTAGGGGCCGGCGTAGCGGCCCTCCAGGAAGCGGTCCAGCGCCTCGTTGTGGAACCGGAGCCACGAGGCGTCCTCGTCGCCGGGGTTCACCGGGTAGACCAGGACACGGGCCGCGGCCGCCGTGTCCCGGTCGGCAGGGGCGTCGCCGACGAGCAGGATGTGGTCGTCCGCGTACCTGCCCTTCGCGGCCACCTCGAGGTGGCGCGCCTTCGTGCCCTGCTCCTGGCCGGCGATGAGGTCCGTGTAGCGGGCGAGGTCGTGCTCGCTCCACTCGCGGGTCAGGGCGTCGAGCGGGGTCGCGGACACGACCATGAGGTCGGCCTTCGCCGACGCGGCGGCGAGACTCTCGCGGACGTGGCGGAACGGGGGCACGTCGTGGACCATGTCGGAGATGCGCGCGTCGACCTCGTCGGTCCATTCCAGTGCGAGGTCGAG
>JACRAA010000001.1 GCA_016213595.1 Actinomycetota bacterium
CACTCGAACGACGAGGTCGGCCGCCTTCCGCGGCGAGTCGCCGCCTGTCCGCTCGACCCACTGGACCCACGGGTCGTAGTTGCCGGCGGCCAGCTCGCCGGCGCCCTCCACGCCGGTCCTGACATCCTCGAACATCTGCGTACGGACGTCGCCCGGATGGAAGACGTTGGCCGTCACGCCCGTACCCACCAGCTCCGCGGCGAGGTGGCGGGTGAACTGGTTGATGGCCGCCTTGCTGGTCGCGTACGCACTGTTCAGAGGTCCTGGGGTGTGGAGCGACGCCGCGGAGGTGACGTTGAGAACGCGCCCCCAGCCCTGGGCGATCATGACCGGAACGTAGCGGCGGCACATCAGGTAGACGGAGAACTGGTTGGTACGGATCGTCCCTAGCCACTGGTCGACATCGGACTCGGCGATGAGCTGCATGGGGCCGAAGGCGCCCGCCGCGTTGACCAGGATGCCGACCGGAGGCCAGTCCTGCGGCGATGCGATCGCGGCGACGCCTTCCGGTGTGCTCACGTCGGCAGCGGCGACGCCCGCCCTCCCGCCCGCGGCACGGATCTCCGCTGCGACCTCGTCGAGAGCCTCACTAGTTCGTGCGACCAGCGTCACGAGCGCGCCTTCCTCCGCCAGCCCGACCGCGATGGCTCGCCCGATCCCCCGACCCGCCCCGGTCACCAGCGCGTGTCTCCCCTGCAGCCTGTCCACGACACTTCCTCCAGATGACGGGTCCCGATCCCGACCGCGCACAGCGACTGCCGGGCGCGATCTCAGACTAGACACGGGCTCCTCAACGCACTGAGACGTCAGGCGGGCCGTCCTCGCCCAGCGTCACCGCCCGACCTCACCGCCTGCCGAACGCCCGGTACAGCAGGTAGACGCTCCCCGCGCCGACGGTGAAGGAGCCGAAGGCCGAGAGGCCGGCGACCAGGAAGAGCTCGCCCCGCCTCATGTCCGAGGCGCCCGTGGCGGCCGCGACGATGAGGAGGAGGGTCAGGCAGACAGCAGCGGCGAACGTCAGGAACATCACGATCACGTCGAAGGCGACCCGCAGTGCGGAGCCGGTGGGACGTGGTGCGGCCGGATGGCGCGGCGCCAACGACGTCGAGCGCGCAGAACCGGGGACGTCGGGCAGGTCGATGGTCAGCCGGTGAAGATCGGCGTCCGTCAGTGCGTGAGCGACTTGGGTCAAGCGGAGCTCCAGCGTCTCGCGAGGCAGCCGGCCAGCCTGATAGTGGGCGACGAGTCGCTCGGCGACGAGCGTCCGCTCCGAAGCGCCGACCCGCACTGAGCCTGTCTGGAGCGGATCTGCCATGTCCCCATGCTGGGGGCTGGGCAGAGCCGGAGGCCACTGCCCGAGGCAAGGTACAGACCAGAGCGGCACGAGCCGTACGGGCTGGTCAGCCCTGGGTCGTACGTGACCGGTGCAGCATCCGGCCTCCGCCTCGATGCGACTCGTCCGGGCGGCGCTCCCCGGATTCGTCAGTCCACGCACTTACGATGACGGGACCGATCAGGATGGAGTGGTGATGGCAGGTGGTCGCATGACGCGGGTGCTGGCGGGAGCGGCCGTCGTCGCCATGCTGCTGGTTTCCGGGTGTGCCCGGGTGGGCCCTGCGGCCGGCAACGCCGCCGGCGCCACGACCTCGGTCGCGTCCACCGTGGCCCCGACGACGACCACCCCCTCGCCCGCCGCGATCGCCGGCGCACCCGCGACCTCCGGGTCGCCTTCCGCGACCCCCGCAGCCCCCAGCGAAAGCGCCACGCCAACCCCGTCCCCGAGCGAGTCTTCCGCCCCCGCGCTGGTCGCGGGCCCGGCCATCTACAGGACGGGCTCGACCGGCGATGCGGTTCGGGACGTGCAGGCGAGGCTCGCCCAGCTCTCCTGGTACTCGGGCGCGATCACCGGCAAGTACGACGCGCAGACTGTCACGGCCGTGCAGGGGTTCCAGGCGAAGCGGGGCTTCCCGGTCACCGGGGAGGTCGACCAGCGCACGCTCGACAAGCTCGTCGCGATGACGCGGACGCCGACGGCGAACGAGAAGAACAACGTCATCGCTCCGGTGACGGCCACGGGAACGATCGACGCGAAGTGCCTCTCGGGACGTGTCCTCTGTATCGACAAGTCGACGCGAAAGCTGCGGTGGATGGTGGACGGCCAGGTCGCCAAGGTCTTCGACGTGAGGTTCGGCTCGGAGCTCACCCCGACCCGGGAAGGGTCGTTCACCGTGTACTGGAAGTCCCGCGACCACGTGTCGACGATCTACAACACGGCCATGCCTTTCGCGATGTTCTTCTCGGGGGGACAGGCGGTCCACTACTCGGCTGACTTCGCCGCGCGCGGCTACAACGGCTCGTCCCACGGCTGCGTCAACGTCCGCGACTACAACGGCATCGCCTGGCTGTTCGACCAGGTCGCGGTCGGCACGTCCGTCGTCGTCTACCGCTCCTGAGACCCAGTCTGCCCCCGGTTGCTCCCTGAGGAGGCAGCCCCAGATTCGCCGACGCCGATCCCACATGACAAGGTAGGCGCGTGCCCCATCCGTACGTGCAGAGGAGGAGTCCAGAGGTGACGAGCCTGTGATCACGCTAGCCGTCGTCCTGGCAGTCCTCGCGTCCATCTCCTTCGCCTCGGGGGCCAGTGCCCAGCACCTGGGCGTCGACAAGGCGCTCGGCTCGCAGGACCCCGACCGTCGCCTCGGCCTGTCGCACATCCTGGTGCTGCTCAAGACGCCGATGTGGCTCTTCGGGTTGCTCCTCGTCGCCCTCGGGGCGTGCATCCACATCGTCGCCGTCTACCTGGCGCCGATCACCGTCGTCCAGCCCATCGGGATCCTCGCCGTCATCTGGTCCGTACTCATCGCTGCCCGGCTCAACCACACGGCCCCGACCCGCACGATGTGGGTCGCCGTCGCCGGGTCAGTCGTCGGCATCGTGTTCTTCACCGTCCTGTCGGCCCGCCACGCGGCCCACTCCCGGTCCGCGAGCCTGCACGCGATGGCGGTGACGACGGCCGTGGTCTGGGCCGTGGCCCTCGCGTTCGCCGCAGTCGGCATGCTCGGCCCGCGGTGGATCCGCAACCTCGCCTGGTCCTGGGGAGGTTCGGTGCTGTACGGACTGGGCACGGGGTACATGAAGATCATGACCGTCGTACTGCGCGACCATCAGGTCTTCACCGGACCGGAGTTCTGGGCGGCAGGCCTCGGTCTCGTTCTGGCCTATGCGATCGGAGGCTGGTTCATCCAGCAGGGGTACGCCTCCGGCCCCGCTGAGGTCGTCGTGGGCTCCATGACGACGATCGACCCGCTCGCCGCGGTCGCCGTGGGACTCGTCGTCCTCGGTGAAGGCGCACGGCTCACTCCGAGCATCGCCATCGGCATGGCACTGGCCGGCGCCCTGGCCGCAGGCGGCGTCGCCGTCCTGTCGCGCTTCCATCCGGACACCCAACGACACTTCGCCGCACAGCCCGCGGAAGGATAGGCACCATGCGGATCCTGATCGCCAGCGACACCTTTCCCCCCCATATCAACGGTGCTGCCCGGTTCTCGGAGCGGCTCGGACAGGGCCTGGTACGACGCGGCCACGAGGTTCACCAGGTCGCCCCCTCGACGAGCCTCGACAACTTCGTCGAGGAGGTCGAGGGCGTTGTCATCCACCGGATCCGGTCGTTCCCGTTCTGGGCGATCGACGAGTTCCGCTGGGTGGCTCCGTGGGATGCCTATCCGGAGACTGCCCGCATCGTGGCCCAGGTGAAGCCGGACGTCATCCACGTCCAGAACAGCGCGTACGTCGGACGCTCCGCCGCCCTGCAAGGGACGCGGCACCGCATCCCTGTCGTGGCGACCAACCACTTCATGCCGGAGAACGTCATGAAGCAGATCCCCGTCCCCAAGGCGCTGCAGAACGTCGCCACTCAGGCGCTGTTCGCCGACATCCGCCACGTGTACAAGCAGGCTCAGGTCATCACGGCGCCCACGCCTCGTGCCGTCGCGATCCTCGAGCGCAGCGCCAAGCTGGGGGGCGGTCTCGCCGTCTCGTGCGGCGTGGACACGGCCATCTACGCAGCTGCAGCCGCTGCTGCCCCTGCCAATGACGTGCCCGTGATCCTGTACGTCGGGCGGCTCGACCCGGAGAAGCGGATCCAGGAGCTGATCGAGGCCGTCGCAGGGCTGCCCAGCGACATCCCTTACCGCGTCGAGATCATCGGCGACGGGATCGAGCACGGCCGTCTCATGAAGCTGGCCGCAGCGAAGGGGCTGGGCCCCGACAAGATGAAGTTCTTCGGCTTCGTGAGCGAGACGGAGCTCATCGCCGCCTACGGCCGATGCGACATCTTCTGCATGCCGGGCATCGCCGAGCTGCAGTCGCTCGTCACCCTCGAGGCCATGAGCGCGGGCAAGCCCGTGGTCGCGGCGAACGCGATGGCGCTGCCCCACCTCGTGCATCCCGGGGACAACGGCTGGCTGTACACGCCGGGCGATGTTCCCGAGCTGCGACGTCACCTCGCTGCGCTGCTCACCTCTCCCGACGAGCGTCGTCGGATGGGCGTCGAGTCGCAGCGGATCGTGGCCAAGCACGGCGTGGACGCCACGCTCCAGAAGTACGAGACGCTGTACGAGCGGGCCATGAGCGCCGTCAAAGGCGCCTGAGTCGCCCTCTGACCTGCCCGTAGGGCTCAGCCTTGGCGTCAGGCCTTGATGGGGAGCCCGGACACCTGGTTCTCCAGGGCGTCAACCATGACCAGCGTCCCCTCGCCGTGGCTGATCTGGAACGAGAGCGTCCCGGAGACCGACTGGCCGGAAGCCAGAGTGCCGCTGCGCAACGTACTGCTCGAGCCCGAGTCCGGGTAGGAGAGCTTCATCGCATCGTTGTTGTAGGCGTAGAACGAGTAGCGGAACGACCCCGTCGCAACCGTCAGTCTGACGGTGAGGAGCACGTGGTCCGACGACCACTGCGTCTTGGTGATCTCCCAGGCCCCCGTCGCGGAGCTCGTCTCGAAGGGCAGCCCAGGGAGGGTGGCGGTGGCTGAGGGAGAGGCTGAGGCAGCGCTCTCGCTGGTACGAGTCAGGTAGCCGGCTGCCATGAACCCGCCGATGAGCACCGCGAACCCGACGAGGAACGCGAGGAGCGCGCCGACGCGGCGTCTCGGTGGCTTGTACGCACTGATCGACACACTCGCAGGCTGCTCCGGGCCGATGGGTCGGCTGCCCAGTCCCGGCGGCTGGGGCTGCTGGGGCTGGGGTGGCTGCGGCGGGGCGAAGGAGGCGTAGGGTCGCGCGCCTTCCACGGGCTGCTGCACAGGCAGGTACTGCCCCTGGTACGCCTGCTGGGACTGGTACGGCTGCCCCGGTTGGTACGGGTGCGCGGGCTGGTACGGAGGTTGGTCCGGCTGCGCGGGTTGGTGGGGCGCCTGCCGCTGGTACGGCGGCTGCCAGCCAGGTGCCGGCGGCGTGTCGTGCGGCGGCTCGGGACGAGGCACGGGCACGCCGGAACCGTCGGGCCGGTCGTCGCCCGTGCCCCAGCTCCCGTATGGCGCTCCAGTCATCGGCTCCAGGGTACCCAGGGCCGAAGGTGGCGGCTGACGTCGCTGGGTGCCAGGAGAGGCGCGGACAGCGGGGACCGAGGACCCGGCGCTCCGGGATCGCCGACGAAGCCTTCCGGCGCAATGTCCACAGGGCCGTTCCCTCTCCGACATGCCTGTGGACAGATGACGGATGGCGCTCGACCCGCCCACGGTCTGTACGTGACTACCGAACCTGTTCTTACTGCTCGTGGCCCGGCTGACCTGCTGGGCGCCATGCCCTACCTCTTGGGCTTCCATCCCATGGACTCGCTGGTGGTGGCCGTCATCGAGGGGTCGACGATCGGCTGCGTGGCGCGTGTCGACCTGATGGACGCCGAGGTCCCCGGCCTCGCCGTCACACTCCTGACGCCGTTCCTGAGCCAGACGGGAGCAGGAGCCCGGTTGGCTGTGGTGGGCTACGGCGAGGATGCTGTCGAGGTGCCGGCAGTCGTGAGACGTGTCGCTGCCGAGCTGCCGGTGGAGGTGTTCACCGAGCTCGTCGTCTGCAACGGGACGTGGTGGCACGTGGACTGCCCGGAGGAGGCCGAGCCGTACGACCCGGGGCGGAGCCGGATTGCCGCCGAGGCGGCGTACCAGGGACTTGCTGCCCGACCGACGCGACATGACCTCGAGGGTCTGTTCCAGCGGCCGCCCACCGTCACCCCGCTTCCCGACGCGTCCCTCAAAGCTGCCGCCCGTCGTGTCGAGCGGCTCAGCCCTCGCGCCGCTCGGCGTCGTCTCGACGCGCTGCTCGATGCCAGGCTGAAGGACCCTTCGGCCTCGCTCACGGCGAAGGAGTGCGCGGAGCTGCTCCTGCTGCTCGACGTGCCAGCGGCGAGGGATGCCTTCTGGATGAAGCTGGGGCGCGAGACGGCCTCGGCCCTGGTCGACATCTGGCTGCACGTCTCGTGGCGAGCGCCGAGGGAGCTGTCGCTCGGCGCGGTGTGCGCCGTGGGTCTCGCGGGCTGGCAGAGCAGCACAGGTGTCCTCGCCACCGTGGCCTTGGAACGCGCCGACCGCATCGGCGGATGGCATCCGCTGTGGGATCTCCTCACGCGCATCCACCAGCTGGCGCTGCCGCCGTCCGCACTCGACGAGATCCAGGCGGCGATGAGGCTCGAGTGTGCGTAGGCCTGGCTGGTTTCGGGAGCCGGGGCAGCTCTCGGCATCGCCGGAGCGTACCGCCGCCGAATCCCCTCGGCTCAAGGGTCTCCGCGTCCGGATAGACTGCTCGACCGACTGCACCGGCACGGTCAGCGCCGCGTGCTCCCCGAGGAGGAACAGTGAGCCAGGTCGACGCGACCCGCAGCGGGCAGGAGGCTCGCGGGTACGACATCGTCGCTGCCCAGGAGAAGTGGCAGGCGTTCTGGGAGGCCGACCAGACCTTCCGGCCGCTCGACGATGGCAGCCGGGAGCGGCGGTACGTGCTCGACATGTTCCCGTACCCCTCCGGGGACCTCCACATGGGTCACGCCGAGGCGTTCGTGATGGGGGACGTGGTCTCACGGTTCTGGCGCCTGCAGGGGTACGACGTCATGCACCCGCTGGGCTGGGACTCGTTCGGACTGCCCGCGGAGAACGCCGCGATCCAGCGGAACGCCCACCCCTCCGAGTGGACCTACGCCAACATCGAGACCCAGGCGCGCTCGTTCCATCGCTATGCACTGAGTGTCGACTGGAGCCGCCGCCTGCACACGTCGGACCCCGAGTACTACCGGTGGACGCAGTGGCTGTTCCTCCGCTTCTACGAGAAGGGCCTGGCCTACCGCAAGGACTCCTACGTCAACTGGTGCCCCATAGACCAGACAGTGCTCGCGAACGAGCAGGTGGTCCAGGGGCTCTGCGAGCGCTGCCACTCGCCGGTGACGAAGCGGAAGCTGACGCAGTGGTACTTCCGCATCACGGAGTACGCCCAGCGGCTGCTCGACGACATGACCGCCCTGGAGGGCAAGTGGCCGGACCGCGTGCTCGCGATGCAGCGCAACTGGATCGGCCGCTCCGAGGGGGCGTACGTCGACTTCCGTGTGGCCGGACGCGACGAGCCGATCCGGGTGTTCACGACCCGACCCGACACCCTGTTCGGCGCGACCTTCATGGTGGTCGCGCCCGATGCGGCGTTGGCCGCCGAGCTCGTCTCCGACGAGCAGCGCGCAGAGTTCGAGGCGTACCTGGAGAAGACCCAGCAGGCCACCGAGATCGAGCGCCAGTCCACCGAACGACCCAAGACGGGCGTCTTCCTCGGCGTGACGGCCACGAACCCCGTCACGGGCGAGCAGATGCCGATCTGGGCGGCTGACTACGTGCTGAGCGAGTACGGCACCGGCGCGATCATGGCTGTACCGGCCCACGACCAGCGCGACCTTGACTTCGCCCGTACGTACGGGCTGACGGTGCGGACCGTCATCGACACCGGTGAAGCGGACCCCTCCGAGAGCGGCGTCGCGACGGCCGGCGACGGTGCGTACGTGAACTCCGGCCTGCTCAACGGGCTGCGCGACAAGAAGTCGGGCGTCGCCCGGATCAACGAGCACCTGGTGGCGGACGGGACGGGGGAGGCTGCGATCACGTTCCGGCTGCGGGACTGGCTGCTCAGCCGGCAGCGGTTCTGGGGCTGCCCGATCCCGATCATTCACTGCCCTGAGCACGGCGAGGTCATGGTGCCGGACGACCAGCTCCCGGTGCTGCTGCCCGACCTGCGAGGAGCAGACCTGAAGCCGAAGGGCACCTCACCGCTCGCCAACGCGAGCGCGTGGGTGAACACGACCTGCCCGACCTGTGGCGGACCCGCGACGCGTGACGCCGACACCATGGACACGTTCGTGGACTCGAGCTGGTACTACTACCGCTACTGCTCTCCGACCGACACCTCGGCCCCCTTCGACAAGGACCAGGTGGCCACGTGGATGCCGGTCGACCAGTACGTCGGCGGTGTCGAGCATGCGATCCTGCACCTGCTGTACTCGCGGTTCTTCACGAAGGTGCTCAACGACCTCGGCATGGTCGACTTCGACGAGCCGTTCGAGCGGTTGATGAACCAGGGCCAGGTGATCAACAAGGGCAAGGCGATGTCGAAGTCGCTGGGCAACGGGGTCGACCTGGGCGCCCAGATCGACAAGTACGGGGTCGATGCGGTCCGGACGACGGTCGTGTTCGCAGGCCCGCCGGAGGATGACATCGACTGGGCGGACGTGTCGCCGGGAGCGACGCTCAAGTTCCTGCAGCGTGCCTACCGCGTGGCCGTTGACGTCGCGAGCGCGAAGGGTGCGGATCCCTCGAGCGGCGACCTGGGCCTGCGTCGTACCTCCCACAGGACACTGGGCGAGGTCACCGAGCTGCTCGAGTCGCGACGGTTCAACGTTGTCGTCGCCCGCCTGATGGAGCTCGTCAACGCGACCCGGAAGGCCATCGACGCCGGCTGCGGGCCGGCCGACCCCGCTGTCCGCGAGGCGGCCGAGTTCACGGCGCTGGCGCTGAGCCTGTTCGCGCCGTACGTCGCGGAGGAGATGTGGGACGTCCTTGGCCATGCGCCCTCGATCGCCAACGCCTCGTGGCCGGTCGTTGACCCGGCGCTGCGGGCGGAGGAGCGCACGACGATGGTCGTGCAGGTGCAGGGCAAGGTGAGGGCGAAGATCGAGGTGGCGACGGACATCACCGAGGACGACGCTCGAGCTGCCGCTCTGGCGGACCCCAACGTCCAGCGGGCCCTCGACGGCCGGGAGGTCGCCCAGGTCATCCTGCGCCTCCCGAAGATGGTGTCCATCGTCCCGCGCTGAGGGGCAGCTGGGCGCGAGGTTGTCCACAGCGCGCCGGGCCACCCGGTCTTGTCCACAGATGCTGAAGCTCCTGACGAATCGGGCAGGGCGCCGCGCATTGTCCGGGTGTGGAGGTGTTCGGCAACCAGCGGCTGCCTGAGGTCGCGGACGTGGTACGGGCGCGGCTCGCCGCGAAGTTCAAACCCGCTGTCGCATCAGGGGAGCGGCTGGCAGGGCCGCCGGGGGACCGGCCCGGCGCTCCCGAAGGGGCGCCAGCCGGACACCTCCGCCCCGGGCGGGACGTACGACCCCGGCGAAGGCTGACCCACCGTCATCTCGCTGTGGTGGCCGCTGTCACCCTCGTTGCCGTGGTCGCGTCCGCGGCCTGGCTCCTCCGAGCCAAGGCTGTACCACTGGCGGTGGCCGCGACGCTCGCAGCGAACTCGGCGTCTCCGTCCTCGGGCACATCCGAGCCGCCCTCCCGCACCCCGACACCCTCCGCCTCGAGCAGGCCGACCATCCTCGTCCACGTCCTCGGGGCTGTCGCCTCTCCCGGCCTCGTGACCCTCTCCCAGGGGGCGAGGGTGGCCGACGCGCTCGCAGCAGCCGGGGGCCTCCGTCCGGATGCCGACCCGGCAGAGCTCAACCTCGCCGGGATCCTCAACGACGGGTGCCAGGTCGTCGTCGGGACGAGAGCGAGCCCTCGTGGCGAGGTGCGGGAGGGGTCCGGGACACCCGGCTCGAAAGGGATGTCCGCGTTCACGGCGCCCGTCGACCTCAACACCGCCACCCTCGCTCAGCTGGACGGGCTCCCCGGGGTCGGGCCCGTGACGGCCCAGGCGATCCTCGACTACCGGGACAAGCACCGGAGGTTCAACACGATCGAGGAGCTCCAAGA
>JACRAA010000002.1 GCA_016213595.1 Actinomycetota bacterium
TCCCGTCGTGCTGCGCGCTCTGCTGCCCGACACGTTCCCGGACGGCGGGACGATCATCGACCTGCGCGTCGACACCCGCAGGATCCTGGAAGCGCGGCCTGATGCCCTTGTGATCGTGTCACGCGCCGACGCACCGCTGAGCGGCATGGACCTGACCACCGCGGAGAAGGACCGCCTCGTCAGCTATTGATCCGACGCGTGTGGAGCCCCTCGGCCTGTTTCGCGTCCTGTTAGCCTCCCGACATGAGCCACCCGGCGATCTCCCTCACCCCCGCGCAGGCCCTTGGGATCCCAGTCGCACTCATCGCAGCCGTACTCCTGGCGATCGGTTCGCAGCTCCAGCAGCACGGCGTCACGGTCATCGGTTCCCGCTCTGGCGGACATAAGGCCGGGCTCCGGGTCGGCCAGCTGCTCGCCCTCGCCCGGAGGCCGTCGTGGCTCCTCGGCACGCTTCTGCTCGGTCTCGCCATCGTCTGTCAGCTCTTCAGCCTGTACCTGGCCCCGCTGACCGTGGTCCAGCCCTTGGGGGCCGTCGCACTCGTCATCACGGTGCTGGTGAACGCGCGCGTCACCCATGAGCGTCTCGACGCGGCCTCCATCCACGCCGTCCTGCTGTGCGTCGGCGGAGTCGGGGTCTTCGTCGGAATCGCTGCCGTCACCACGACCACCGTGCCCATTCAAGCCACGCAGCTTGTCATCGTGGTAGCGATCCTGGCGGTCGTTCTGGCGAGCTTCGGGATCGGCTTCGCCCTGATGCGGAAGCGGCTCCCCCGGCTCTTCTACGTGGTAGGTGCGGGCATGCTGTTCGGATTCGTGGCAACCCTCGCGAAGGTTCTCATCGCGCGTGTCCAGACCATCGTGGAGAACGGATTTCACGTGGAGCCCGCGGACTGGCTCACCGTCGTCTGCTTCGTCGGGCTGGTCGGGGCGGCCCTCCTGGGCAGCTACTTCGTTCAGACCTCTTACTCAACAGGCTCGCCGAGCATGGTGGTCGCCGGCCTCACGGTCATCGACCCGCTCGTCGGGGTGACGATCGGCATCGTCGTCCTCGGCGAGGCCGCCACGGCTCCCTGGTGGGCGATCATCGTCTTCGCCCTCGCTGGGCTGGCTGCTGTGTGGGGTGTCTACCGGTTGTCCCTGAGCAGCCCTGCGGCAGCTGCTTCTGGAACGCTCTAGGCAGGTGGTGGGCGTAACTGGGATCGAACCAGTGACCTCTTCGGTGTGAACGAAGCGCGCTACCCCTGCGCCATACGCCCCTGCGGTCGACAACGATAGCCGACCTGCATGCCCCACGCATCCAGGCCCACCGGGCACACTTCGATGCATGACGACGATCGTGCGGGCCGCCACGGTGAGCGACGCGGACGCGCTGACCGAGCTTCGCGCCTCGATGTATTTGGCGATGGGTGACCTCCGCACCGACGAGCCCGCCTGGCGTGCCGCCGCCCGGAGCTGGTTCGTCGCCCACGTCGACTCCCCGGACGTGGCCCTGCGGGTCGTCGAGGTCGACGGCGAGGTCGTGGCGAGTGCCGTCGCCCACCTCCGTACGCACCTGCCCTCGCCTGGGAACCTCAGCGGACGCATCGCGACGATCTCCAACGTGTCCACGTTCGTCGAGCATCGGGGCCACGGGTACGGCCGACTGGCCTTCGAAGCGGCGCTCGCCTGGACCCGTGAGTCGGGTGCCGAGGTTGCCGAGCTGTTCGCCACGGGCATGGGCCAAGGCCTGTACGAGAGCGCGGGCTTCACCGTCCACTCCATGCCCGCGATGCGCCTCGCACTGCACTCCCGGTGACCCGCCAGCCGGTTTGTGCGCGTCGCGGCTGTACCTGTAATGTCTACCGGGCACCCGGGGGGTGCAATTGCGGACGTGGCTCAGTTGGTAGAGCATCACCTTGCCAAGGTGAGGGTCGCGGGTTCGAATCCCGTCGTCCGCTCGGAGACAACACGGTGGAGTGGCCGAGAGGCGAGGCAACGGACTGCAAATCCGTGTACACGGGTTCAAATCCCGTCTCCACCTCGGGCGGTTGGCGCAGCGGGAGCGCGCTTCCCTGACACGGAAGAGGTCACTGGTTCGATCCCAGTACCGCCCACCAGGTTGACTACGGGAGACACCGAGAAGTCGGCGTCCCGCGGAACATACTCACCACAGCGCCCCCGCAAGAAGTCGCTGGACAGCCGGCGACGATCTGGGTCGGTTTCAGCGTCTGAGGAAGGCCAGTAGCTCGCGGACTCACTGTTTGAGGCAGCGAGGTTTGCCGTCAAGGACCTCACGGCGTGCGCAAAGGGGCGCGGCTGGTCAGATGAAGCCGAGCGCACGAAGCGACAGGAGCACATACCGCGAGAGTGCCTCCACCAGGTCAGCGGCGAACAGGGCGTGTCGTTGCATGACCTCCTTGTTCAGTCTTGTGCGTCCGTGCCCCGTGCCCGCGTAGTTACGGAGGCTCGCTAGTCCTTGATCGATGCTCGCGAGCCCACCCAGGATGATGTTGATGTTCATACGCAACTGCTCGTTGACGGCTCCCGAGCTGACCTCGCGGTTCAGGAGAGCGGTACGCGCCCGCCTGCCGAGTTTCTGGAACTCGTCCTCCTGATCCCAGTGCTCGCCCAGGACTTCGCACGTGCCGCAGTAGACCGCTTCCAGCAGCTCCTTGGACGCGGCCAGCGAGTCGGCAATATCGGCAGTCCTGGTGATGCGGTTGATCCGCTTCACGTAGGCAGCGAGCGCATCTGACTCAATGAGCCCGCTCTCGCGCAGCTCCAAGAACTGCGTTTCTGTGCGAGTGAGGGAAGCGGTGGTGGCTCGTCCGAGGCGCTCGAGCAGCCCATCCAGAACCGCCAGGTTCGCCCTTATCCGGTCTTGCGTCTGCCGGACGTGCGCGCGGTGTTGCCATGTGGCGAGCAGCTCCTCCGTGGGTAGCTCGTTGACCATGGGGTAGTCCTCGGCCTGTCGCCCCAGGAACTCCGCCAAGACCCCCCTATTCGTCCTGACCCAGTGCTGAAAGGCATCACGCAGCTCGTCGGCCCCCATCTGAAGGCCCGCCTGCTCCCCCAACCCGGCGAGCCCTCGGCGGGACGGCGGCTCATCCACGGCGTCTTCGTGCCTCTCCATCAGGGCTTCAGCTCGGCTTAGAAGGGCTTCTCCGCTACGGCGACGCGTTCGAAGCCTGGCGGCGAACCTGCCAGGGTCGCCGTGGACGCGGAGGGCGTTGACGGGGGTCACGCGTTCAGGGTAGTGACGAGCTGGGCGGGCCGAGCGATTCGGATGGGGTTTGTGTCAGAGCCTGGGGTTACCTTGTGAATTGCGGGCCTCCTCGTCTCGCACACTCGTGGCGACTTCGGTCGCAAGGGGGGAAAACACATGTCTCAGCCACCCCAGTGGGGTAACCAGCCGCAACGCGGAAACCAGCCTCAGCCTGGCGCCGGAGCGCCTCCGTGGGGAAGCCAGCCACCGCCAGGTGCCGTGCCTCCACAATGGGGAAACCAGCCTCAGCCCGGCCACGGAGCGCCGCAGTGGGGAGGCACCCAGCCTCCGCCACCCAAACCACCGAAGAAGAGGGGCGGGTGCCTCAAGGTGGGCGGCATCTTGGTGGGGATACTGGTCGTCATCATCATCATCGCTGTCGCCGCGTCAGGGGCGGGAAAGGGCTCCTCTACGGCCTCGACGAACAACACCACGCAGGCGGCAGCCTCTACCCCGACTCAAGCCGGGAGCATGACGACCACCAAGGCTGCCGCACCTACGACGGCGGCCGCCGCCGCGGACCCGGTGAAGACCTTCACCGATCAGTTCGGCACGTTCGCTGCTATCTCGAAATCGGGCTCAGGCAGCTCGGTGATCCCTGTCCCCTCGGGGGCAAAAGCGGGCATCCTGACCGCCACTTATAGCGGCTCGGCCAACTTCGTGATTTCGGTGCTCGACGCGAACAACCAAAGCACCGGGGACCTTTTGGTCAATACTATCGGTAAGTACTCTGGGACCACCGCTTTTGGACTGTCTTCGTTCGGTGGCGAGCCGGCCAAGTTCAAGATTGAGGCGTCCGGGCCCTGGACGGTAAATATCCAATCCATCGCGAGCGCTCCAGCTCTCGCTCTGCCCGCAACCGACAAAGGTGACAAGGTCTTCATCTATACGGGTCAGGCGGACAGCTGGGCAATCACGAACAACAGCAAGGGGAACTTCGTCGTTACTTTGGACGGGAAGATGCCCGACCTGCTTGTCAACGAGATCGGCAACTACAGCGGAACAGTCCCCGTCACCCGCGGCCCAGCCATCCTGAGCGTGCAATCTGACGGTGCCTGGACGATCTCCAAGGGGTGAGTGCGAGGTCTTGACTGCCCGCCCGGGTCGTTGAGTCGCGCTCAGCCACCCAGGGAGGGTACACCCGGGCCGTGTGTACCCTCCCTGTGCGTTTGGGGTCACGGAGCTGCGGAGACCGACAACGGCGGGTTCATGTACGGGACAACCTTGCCCTGGATTTCTGAGAGCACGTCTCGCGGCAGAGGATTCATCGAAGGGCACTCCTGCAGACTCTGGCCGAAAGCGATACGCGGTCAGGATCGCCGGGGGAGATCATGCGGCGGAGGGTGCAGGTGGATGAGGCCCTGTTGTCGGCGTTGTCGGAGCTGGCCTCGTCGGTTACTTACCGTAGTTCGACGAGAGACGCGTGTGCGCAGTTGAGTCTGACGCCCAGTGGCGGGCAATTCTGTACGGGTATCGGGATGTCGTCATGATGAGCACGAACGTCAACAGTAGAAGGCACCCGACGGCGATGGTCAGCGAGCGCATCCGGGCAGTCGGCGCATCTCCAGCCTCCGTTTGGAGTCCCACCCTGACCGTTCAGCCCGCTGGACTCGGCCTATTCACAGTCGCTGTTGACAGGCACGTACCCCCGGCGTCTTTCCGCCGCACCCGGTTCGCCGCTGCCAGACCCTTTGGAACGGGCGCGTGACCGTTCCGTCGGGCCGCCTGCGGAGGGACAAACGCCGGTCTAGCGTTGTTCGTGTGGGTACCGCTACTGCCTGCTCACGCAGCGACGTGGGCGTGCGTCCGGAAGACCTTCAGGTCGTCCGCTACTCCTCCGTTCAGGATGTCCCGCTCGGAATCTGGAATCAGCTGGCGCCCACCGCGGCTGTCGGACTTGAGGCGGGGCACCTTCGCGCCGTGGAGGAGTCCGGCATCAACGCCATCCATCCCTACTACTTCATCGGTCTCCACGAGGGCCGTCCGGTCGGGATCGCGTACTGCTTCGCGATGGACCTCGATCTGACGAAGCTCACCAACAAGGACCCTCCCGAGGTGCTGGCCGCTGTGAAGGCATGGCGGCCGGGGTTCATGAGGCTGCGGCTGCTTGAAGTCGGTCATCTGTCCTCCTTGGGCGCCACGGTCGAGGCAGTCCCGGGGATGTGTGAGCTGTTCCTGCAGGCGCTGTCCCCTGCGCTGGACGAGCTGGCCCGCCTGGAGGGCGCAGACCTGGGAGTGATCCGTGATGTCCCGCCGGGCCGCTACCAGGAGTTCCGGGTGCTGGAGGCGGCGGGCTACCGCCCCGCTCTCGGCTTCCCCATCGCCCGGCTCGGGCTGGGATGGCCGAGCTTCGAGGGTTACGTCGGCGCCCTCAAGCACAAGACGCGTCAGCACCTCCATCACCGCCAGGCGGTGTTCCACGCCCCCGAGATCACCGTCGAGGTCATCGACGACTACGGACCGCTCGCCGAGCGGCTGGCTGAGCTGTGGAGGCAGGTCGCGCGACGGCACCGCGAGTACGAGCACGAGCGGCTCACGCCCGCCTACTTCACCGCGATGGCGAAGAACCTTCCTGGTCGGAGCCACGTGGTGGCCATCAAGCGTGGCCAGACGATCGTGGCGTTCGGTCTGGGGCTCATCGGCGACGACGAGTACTTCGGGGTGGCCGAAGGCATGGACTACTCCCTCCGCGACACGTACGGGCTCTACCCGAACCTGTTCCTCGAGGTGATCCGGGTGGCGTGCGAGCTCGGCATGCGGACGTTGAACTTCGGTATCACCACGTACGACTTCAAGATGTCGTTGGGCGCCGAGCTGGAACGGGTCGTCTATCTGCTGAAGGCGTTCGAGAGGCCCGAGTACAGCGCCGGATACGCCGAGCTGTTCGCGACCGGGATCAGCCGGCCCGTCAACCACCACAGGGCGTTCGCGGGACAGGCGCCGTCCAGGCTCGAGCCGTACGAGGCCCGACGGATCTTCAGTCCCGACGTGAGCTCGAGGGACCCGTTCCTGCTGCAACACAGGTACGTGCGCGCCGACCTCACCCGCGTCGCAGGTGTCTACCCCTTCTGCCCGGTCTTTGAGAGCGCCCAGCAGCCGGTCGTCAGGCACGAGGGCCGAGAGGTGATCATGCTGGGCACCAATTCCTACCTGGGTCTCGCGACTGACCCGCGCGTCAAGCAGGCCGCGAAGACGGCGGTCGAACGCTACGGGAGCGGCTGCTCGGGCTCCCCGATGTTCAACGGCACCCTCGACGTGCATGTGGAGCTCGCGCGCCGACTAGCCCGGTTCACCGAGAAGGACGACGCTCTGCTGTTCTCCACCGGCTACCAGACGAA
>JACRAA010000108.1 GCA_016213595.1 Actinomycetota bacterium
GGGCGCAGCGGGCGGAGCCGGTGCCGCCGCGACGACAATGGTGAACGTCGCCACCGCGCGGGCCGGACCGGTGCCCCCGGTGGAGTCGACGACGGCGACGTCGAACGTGAACGTGCCCGCCTGGGTGGGCATCCCGCTCAGTACGCCGTCGGCACTGAGGCTGAGCCCTGCCGGCAGGACGCCCGCTGCGCTGTACGTCAGCGGAGCGACTCCGCCGACGGCTGCCGGGAGGGCGGCGGTGAAGGCCGTCCCGACCGTCCCCCCGGGGAGTGTCCCACCCGCGAGGGTGAGCACCGGGAGGGCCACGTCGAGGGTGTACGACTGCGACGCCGTGAAGGGCCCCGGCGTCGAGGAGTCAGTGGCCGAAACGGTGAAGGCGAACGACCCCCCATCGGTCGGCGTACCGGACAGCACGCCCCCCGAGGATAGAGAAAGCCCCGCGGGGACCGACCCGGCCGTGACTGCGAACGCGTACGGGCCGGTACCGCCCGACGCCGTGATGGTCTGCGAGTAGACACTCCCCGCCGTCGCATTCGGCAACGTCGCCGGCGAGACCGTGATCGTCGGCGCACCCACGGTCAGGCTGTAGGCGCGTGACCCCGTGAAGCCGTTGGCGTCGGTCGCGGTCATCGTGAGGTTGAACGTCCCGGCCGCCGTGGGCGTACCCGACAGCACACCTGCCGACGAGAACGACAGTCCCGCCGGGAACGAGCCCGCCGTGACCGCGAACGTGTACGGCCCGGTACCGCCCGACGCCGTGATGGTCTGCGAGTACGCACCACCCACCACCGCACTCGGCAACGTCGCCGGCGAGACCGTGATCGTCGGCGCACCCACGGTCAGGCTGTAGGCGCGCGACCCCGTGAAGCCGCCGGCGTCGGTCGCGGTCACCGTGAAGTTGAACGTCCCGGCCGCCGTGGGCGTACCCGACAGCACGCCCGCCGAGGATAGGGAAA
Source organism: Actinomycetota bacterium (assembly GCA_016213595.1). Lineage (GTDB taxonomy): Bacteria > Actinomycetota > Actinomycetes > Propionibacteriales > Propionibacteriaceae > Fen-668. The sequence goes on from JACRAA010000108.1 coordinate 957, forward strand.
GCCCCGCCGGGACCGACCCGGCCGTAACCGCGAGCGCGTACGGGCCGGTACCGCCCGACGCCGTGATGGTCTGCGAGTACGCACCGCCCACCACCGCACTCGGCAACGTCGCCGGCGAGACCGTGATCGTCGGCGCACCCACGGTCAGGCTGTAGGCACGCGACCCCGTGAAGCCGCCGGAGTCGGTCGCGGTCACCGTGAAGTTGAACGTCTCGGCCGCCGTGGGCGTACCCGACAGCACACCTGCCGACGACAGCGACAGACCCACCGGCAGCGAGCCCGCCGTGACCGCGAACGTGTACGGGCCGGTCCCGCCTGAGGCCGTGATCGTCTGCGAGTACGCGCCACCCACCCCGCCGCTCGGCAGCGTCGTAGGCGAGACCGAGAGGGTCGGGGTGGCTGGCGGGTTCGCGGTGACGGCCATGCTCGACGTCGTCATCGTGACCGACGAAGTCACGCCGGCGCCAGGAGCGTCGCTCGCGATGACGACGTACCACGTCTGATCGGGGATCCCGACGCCCGTGTTGTTGTAGCCGGTGGTGAATGTCGAGGTACCCGCAGCGATGCTCTTGGCTGTGATGTAGCAGTTGACGCCCGGGGAGGCAGGCAGGAAAACACCCTGATAGAGGGTCACGGTGACCGTGGCGCTCGTGGTCACGCTGAACAGGAAAGTGTCGTTGCCGATGCCGTTGGTGGTGAAGACGACTACGGCGTAGTTGGACGTCGTCGCCGACGGCGTGCAGGTGTTGGCCGAGACCCGCTGGTACGTCGGAGACGCCGCGGTGATCGACACCGTCGCCGACGGGGCTGTCGCAGCCATGGCGGCCGGCTGGGCGACGAGCAGCGCAGCCACGCCCACCACCGCCGCAACGGCCACTCGGACGATCCTGTGCCAGACTCCGACCACGCCCATGATGGCTCCTCGTGCCGCTCTCACCCGCGGCGACGCCTCCGGGCAGGCACATCGTGGCACAGCCACGCCCGGCACGGTACCCCCTCCTCGCCGGCTTGACCCAGGTGTCGTGGAACGGCGCCAGGCCCCGCTCAACCCACGAGGACCTGCGTCCGTACGGGTCGCCGCTATGGCGTCGGCCTTGGGCAACGCGGCGATGAGGTCGCGGTTGCGCTGGGGAGGGACTCGAGCGGCATCCCTTTCGTGAGTATCCCGTCGTCGGTCCTTGACCCACCTCCACCCAGGACTGTGTGCAGGGCGCAACGATCGCGTCAGGAGACTTCGACCTGGCGGAGAGACGGAGAGCTCTCCATAGCCGGCGTGCTACTTGCTGTCGGGGACCTGCAGCTCGGAGTGCACGATCTCCTCGATGGAGACGTCGCGGAACGTCAGCACCTTCGCCGACTTCACGAAGCGCGCCGGCCGGTACATGTCCCAGACCCAGGCGTCGCCCATGGAGACCTCGTAGTAGACGTCGCCGCCTTCAGTGCGGACCTTCAGGTCGACGGCGTTGCACAGGTAGAAGCGGCGCTCGGTCTCGACCGCGTACGTGAAGATGCCGACGACATCCTTGTACTCCCGGTACAGGGCGAGCTCCAGATCGCTCTCGTACTGCTCCAGGTCTTCCGCGCTCATGGTTGTACCACCCTAGTCGCTCGTCTCACGTTGTCCCATCGCATCCGATGGATGTCGCACGGTCCGAGCCGCTCCAGGTGGGACTGGTGCAGGGGCGTGCAGTACCCCTTGTGGACGGCGAAGTCATAGCCCGGGTAGTCGTTCTCGTAGGCAGTCATGATCCGGTCCCTCGTCACCTTGGCGACGATCGAGGCGGCAGCGACACAGGCAGCCACCTGGTCGCCCTTCCACATGCCCACACCGCCGACTCCGAGCCCGTCGACCGGGAAGCCGTCCGTGATGACGAACGCCGGCGGGGTGCTCAGCCTCAGTACCGCCCGGCGCAGCGCGCTGATGTCGGCCACGTGCATGCCGAGGGCGTCGCACTCCTCTGGTGACACCTCGACCCAGGCGACCGCGACGGCCTTCGCGAGGATCTCCTCGTACAGCTCCTCACGGGTGCGCTCGGTGAGCAGCTTGGAGTCCCGCAACCCGGCGATCTGACGCGACTTGCGCTCCGACAGGATCGTCGCCGCTGCCACGAGAGGACCGGCGCACGCCCCTCGGCCCGCCTCGTCGGCGCCAGCCACGGGCGTCAGCCCAGCACGGGCCAGAGCCCGCTCATAGGTGTACAGGCCGCCACCAGACCGTACGACCACAGCCATGGGTCTCAGCAGTTCGCCGCGGTGATCTGCGGCTGTGCGGGCGGCGCAGCGATGGCTGCGGGGACCTTCGCGAAGGTCAGCGGTACGGAGAAGGTCCGGGCTCGGTCGAACGGGTACGCGTTCGCACGTACCGGGCCCTGGATCGACGCGATCGTCGGGAAGGCAGCCAGTCCCTTGACTCCGGCAGAGGTGTCGCACAGGTGGTAACGGCTGTCCGCGCTCCGGTTCCGGTGGTCACCGAGCACGAAGATCCGCCCAGCCGGGACGTCGACGTCGAAGGCAGCCTCCGACGGCTTCACGGTCGTGCCGTCAGCGTTGGGATAGAGGTACGAGGCCTCGTCCAGCTCGACCCCGTTGACGGAGACCCGTCCGGAGGGCGAGCAGCAGGTGACGTGGTCCCCCGGAAGCCCGATCAGCCGCTTCACGAGGTACTGGTTCCCCCCGGCGGGCAGCACCCCGACGAACTCGAGCGCCTTCTGCACACTGCTGGGAGACGGAGCGGGAGGAAGCCATCCGAGGTCGTCCTCGAAGACCACGATGTCACCGCGCTGGTAGTGGACCATCTTCATGGCCACCACCCGGTCGTTGATCTCGAGCGTCTTCTCCATCGACTCCGAGGGGATGACGAACATCTGCGCGACGAACGTCTTCAGCAGGGTCGCGACAACGAGCGCCACCACCACGATGATGACGAACTCCCGGAGGCCACCGGCGATGCGGCGACCCAGGCTGGGTGTCGGACGCGTGGTCGAGGATCCCTCGGCGCTGCGCCGCGGGGACTGTTCCACGTCACGCTGCTCCGGAAGTCTCAGAAGTCCCGCTTCTCCTTGATCTTGGCCTTCTTGCCGCGAAGGTTGCGGAGGTAGTACAGCTTGGCCCGGCGGACGTCGCCGCGACGCTCGACCTCGATCTTGTCGATGATCGGGGAGTGCAGCGGGAAGGTGCGCTCGACGCCGACACCGAAGCTCACCTTGCGGACGGTGAAGGCCTCCTGGAGACCACCGCCCGTACGCGAGATCACGGGGCCGGTGAAGACCTGGACACGCGAGCGGTTGCCTTCGACGACCTTCACGTGGACGCGGACGGTGTCACCCGGACGGAAGTCGGGGATGTCGTCGCGCAACGCCTGGGCATCGAGGGACTTGATGATCTCGTTCATGGAAGTGGTTTCCTCGCCTGGTGCCACAGGTCACCGAAGTGGATCTTTCCCGGACGCGGATTTCCCCCTGTGGCAGGTGGCCGCGGTACCCGGGACAACAGCGCCCAAGTCTGCCACAGGCCCCCTGCTTCGGACGAATCCGAGGGAGCCCGTGGCGGACGGGCAGAGGTGCTACTTGCCGTCGCGGTGGAACAGCGACCGCATGAGGTCGCGGTTCAGCTGGGCGATGGACTCGAGCGGGATCTGCTTGGGGCAGACCGACGCGCACTCGCCGATGTTGGTGCAGCCGCCGAAGCCTTCGGCGTCGTGCTGGGCGACCATGCTCTTGACCCGCCGGTACCGCTCGGGCTGGCCCTGCGGGAGCATCGCGAGGTGCGTGATCTTCGCCGCCGTGAACAGCATCGCGGAGCCGTTCGGGCAGGCCGCGACGCAGGCTCCGCAGGCGATGCAGGTCGCGTTGTCGAACGCCTTGTCCGACTCCAGCTTCGGGGCGGGCACGGAGTGTGCCTCCGGGGCCGCACCCGTGTTCACACTGATGAAGCCACCGGACTGGATGATGCGGTCGAACGCTGACCGGTCGACGACGAGGTCCTTGATGAGCGGGAAGCCGCTGGCGCGCCAGGGCTCGACCGTGATCTCGGCCCCGTCGGCGAAGCTGCGCATGTGCAGCTGGCAGGTCGTCGTCGGTACGGACGAGCTGTACCGACCGTGCGGCGAGCCGTTGATGACCACACCGCACATGCCGCAGATGCCCTCGCGACAGTCGCTGTCGAACGCGACCGGCTCCTTGTTCTCAACCGTGAGCTGCTCGTTGAGCATGTCCAGCGCCTCGAGGAAGCTCATGTCCTCGGACACGCCGTCGAGCTGGTAGCGCTCGAGGTGCCCCTCAGCCTTCGCGTTCGCCTGACGCCAGATGTTGAGTGTGATCTTCACTTGTAGCTCCGCTGCTTCAGCTCGATGAACTTGTACTCGAGGGGTTCCTTGTGGAGTACGGGTCCGTCCTGGCCTCCGTACTCCCAGGCGGCGACGTACGCGAACTCGTCGTCGTGTCGCAGTGCCTCCCCGTCCTCCGTCTGGCTCTCGGCGCGGAAGTGGCCACCGCAGGACTCGCGACGGTGGAGGGCGTCGATGCACATGAGCTCGCCCAGCTCGAGGAAGTCGGCCACGCGGCCGGCGCGCTCGAGGGCCTGGTTGAAGTCATCGTTGACACCGGTGACGCGGACGTTGCTCCAGAACTCCTCACGGAGCGCCCGGATCCGGTCGATGGCGATCTGGAGGCCCTCAGCGGTGCGCTCCATCCCGCAGTACTCCCACATGATCGCGCCGAGCTCCTTGTGGAAGGAGTCGACCGAGCGGTCGCCCTTCACGCTGAGCAGCCGGTCGAGCCGACCCTTGGCGGACTCCAGCGCCTCGGCCGCGGCGGGATGCGTCGCGTCGATCGGGCTGAAGGGACCGCTGGCGA
>JACRAA010000104.1 GCA_016213595.1 Actinomycetota bacterium
CAGCCTGCGGAGCAGAAGTGGAACGTCTCCCCGCCGTGCACCGCTGTCAGCGTGCTCGTTTCAGGGTCGACGTCCATGCCGCAGACCGGGTCCTTGACCGTCGCAGTAGGGCGCGCATCGCGTTGAACGTCGTGGTGCTCGTGGTTCATGGCAGGTGCCTCGTTCAGGTCGGAATGGGTACGGGTGGGGGCATGCTTCGTTCGCATCACTATACCCCCTAGGGGTATGGCCTCCTAGGCGTAGGGAACACCTCGACGGCTTCCTCACTCCGCGCTCCCAGTACCGGCGCTGCCGCCACAAGAGCCGCGACCCCATGCGCCGGATCGGCGCCGCTGGTCGTGGATCGTGCGCACCAAGCCCTCAACCGGGCCGTCGGCTCCTCGGATGACCACGCGCTCGCGGAGTCGGTGATCGGGCTCGACACGACTGAGCTGATCAAGCCGAGGCGGCCGTGGGAGGCCTCAACGATGTTGAGATCGCCACCGCGGAACGGGCCGACTGGGTCAACCGCCGTCGGCCCTTCGAGTATTTGACGACCTCACGCCGGTCGCAGCAGAGCGGTTCACACGTCCTTCGTGTGACTGACCGTTCTCCTCACGTCACTGACGCGTTCCATTGACGCAGGCAGCGTCTCAACCCTGCGCCATGTCCACGAAGCGGGAGTAGTGGCCCTGGAAGGCGACGGTGAGGTCGCGGGTGGGGCCGTTGCGGTGCTTGGCCACGATCAGGTCGGCCTCGCCGGGGCGGGTCGACTCCTTCTCGTAGACGTCGTCGCGGTGGAGCAGGATCACCATGTCGGCGTCCTGCTCGAGCGAGCCGGACTCACGCAGGTCGCTCATCATCGGGCGCTTGTCGCCGCGCTGCTCGGGACCACGGTTGAGCTGGGAGAGCGCGATGATCGGCAGCTCGAGCTCCTTGGCGAGGAGCTTGATGTTGCGGGAGAACTCCGAGACCTCGAGCTGACGCGACTCGACCTTCTTGCCCGAGCTCATCAGCTGCATGTAGTCGATGACGATGAGCTTGAGGTCGTGGCGCTGCTTGAGCCGCCGAGCCTTGGCGCGGATCTCCATCATCGTCATGTTGGGGCTGTCGTCGATGAACATCGGCGCCCCGGAGACCTGGCCCATCTTGCGGGCGAGCTTCTCCCAGTCGTCGTCGCGCATCGTGCCGTTGCGGATGTGGTTGAGCGGCACCTTCGCCTCGGCCGAGAGCAGGCGCATCATGATCTCCGAGCGCGTCATCTCGAGGCTGAAGAAGCAGCTGGTGAGGTTGTTGTGGATGGACGCGGCGCGGCAGAAGTCGAGTGCGAGCGTCGAGTTGTGCGTCGGGATCATCGAGCGTCCGGCGAGGTAAAGGTGCTCATCGTTGTCGACCTGGACACAGCGCACGGGCACCGACTCGATCGCGCGCACTGAGGTGATGTAGCGCTTGCCGATGCGAACGGTGCTCTGCGGTCGCTCCTCCTTGTGGAGCAGTGCCTTGCGCTCCAGCTTGAACACGTCGTCGGCCGTGGAGAAGTTGAGGATGTAGCAGGTCGAGCTCTCCTCCGTGCGACCAGCCACGCGCTTCGTCGTACGACCGCAGCGGTAGCCGAGGCTCACGATGAGCTCGTGGACGTCGTCCGCCAGCCGCTTGCTGGTCACGGCGAACTGGACCGACCCAACTCCCTTCACGACGGTGCCGTCGGCGTCGAGGAGCCCGGCCAGGAGGTCGCGACGCGCCTCCTCGCTCGAGCGGAGGTAGTCGGCCGGGATGTGCTTGTCGCCCAGCACGCCGACCTTGCGGAGCAGGGCGGTCATGGAGCCGTGGTCCGCCTGGCACGACGCGCACGGGTAGGCGCCGTGCATCACGCCACCGCAGTCCGGGCAGGTGCCTGCCTCGGGCGCCGCCTGGCGCGGGACCCGGATGCTGTAGAGCATCGCGCCGCGGTGCTCCACGTCGTAGCCCCGACCCTCGATCCGCATCGGGATCTCAGGTGTCTCACAGGTGATGCGTCCGCTGGCGCTGTGTCCGTCGCCCAGCCACGCGCCCAGGACGTAGGAGTCGATGAGCAGCGGCTCAGCGTGTCCGACCAGTGCGCCGGCGTTGAGCACGGCGTGGTTGGCTCGCTGCTCCCTGCCGAGCCGGACGGTCGCGGCGATCTCCTCCGTGGTGACGACAGATGCGTGGATCCGCTGGTTGCGCGAGCGGTTGTCGTGGTTCTCAGCTGCCCACCGTGACTTCCGTGCGGCCCTCGTCTCGGTCAGCCACTGGTGCTGGGCGTCGGCCACGAGCACCGATCCGTCGGAGAAGGTCACTTCGTAGCAGGGCCGGTCCTCCAGGACGTCGGTGACGGCAACGACCCGCGTCGGTCGTCCGTCGGCGTCGTAGAGGAGGTCGCCGACACCAACGTCACCCATCGTCGTCCACCCCGACGGAGTCGGCAGCGGGGTGTCGAGCGCCAGCGCCTTACCCATCGCAGGTCGAGCCGCGACGATGATCATCTGGCCGGAGTGGAGGCCGTTGGTGAGGTCGTCGAGGTCGGCGAAGCCGGTGGGCACGCCGTAGAGGCCGGCCTCGCGGTTGCCGATCATCTCGATCTCGTCGAGGACGCCGCTCATGATGTCGCTCAGGGGCGCGTAGTCCTCGCTCGCGCGGCGGTCGGTGACCTTGTAGACCTCGGCCTGGGCGCTGTCGACGACGTCGTTGATCTCGCCCTCGCCGGAATAGCCCATCGCGGCGATGCGGGTGCCCGCCTCGACCAGGCGGCGCAGGATCGCCTTCTCCCGCACGATCGTCGCGTAGTAGCCGGCGTTGGCGGCGATCGGGACGTTGGCCGAGAGGGTGTGGAGGTAGGGGGCGCCGCCGATGCGCTGGAGCTCCCCGCGCTTCTGCAGCTCATCGGCCACGGTGATCGGGTCGGCCGGCTCACCACGACCGTAGAGGTCGATGATCGCGTCGTGGATCACCTCGTGGGCGGGGCGGTGGTAGTCGACCGCCTGGACCTCCTCGACGACGTCCGCGATCGCGTCCTTGGACAGCAGCATCGAGCCGAGCACGCTCTGCTCCGCGGCGTTGTCCTGCGGAGGCGTCCGGTCACCCGCCGAACGGGGCGACTCGCCCGGCTCGTAGGCCGCGGGACCGTCGCCCCACGCCTCGTCGGTGTCCCCCTGGAAGGTGACGCTCACCGATGCTCCCTTCGCCGCGCTGCCCACGGGTCCGACGCTAGGGACGACCACCGACACTGGTGCGACGTCGTGATGACGTCGAGTGGTGTCGTGTCCGTGGTCCCCGAGCGTGGCCCTTGCCGCGGGCGAACGTACGTGGTCAGGCGCCCCCGTGAACAGCCAGTTGTCCACAGGCCCTGTGGACAACCTGCGCACTCACGTGGACGACACGCACACCGTCGTGGACGCGCCGTGGACCAAGCTGTGGAAAACAAGATTGGATAGCACAACGGAGGCTGCTGACCTGCGGAAACGTCGTACACACCCTGTGGACGGAGAATACTTGGACTTCGCGGCTGTTCACCTGTCCGACATCTGGATGATGCCTGTTGCTTTGTCGACATCGGGCTCCGCGGCGTGTGACGGGCCGCTCATCCACACCACGATGCACAGGTAGTCCGAAAGGACTATGTACGCCGTGCGGACCCGTCGACTAGTGCGGCCCGCCGAGCGGTGGAGGACGGGGTGTTCCTAGGCTGAATCTCGTGAAGGCCGTCGACCGGGAGATCTTGCGGCTTGCCGTGCCCGCCTTCCTCGCCCTCGTCGCGGAGCCGCTTTTCCTGCTCTCCGACGCCGCGATCGTCGGCCACCTCGGCACCCCGCAGCTCGCCGGCCTCGGCATCGCCGCCGTCATCCTCCAGACCGTCGTCGGGCTGTGCGTCTTCCTCGCCTACGGCACCACCGCGAGCGTCGCGCGCCACCTCGGCGCGGGCGACCTCCGCGCGGCCCTCGCCCAGGGCGTGGACGGCATCTGGCTGGCGGTGATGATCGGCGCCATCGCCACGGTCCTCGGTGTCGTCGGTACGCCGGCGCTGGTGGGAGCCTTCGGCACCGGCGCGGAGGTCGCCTGCCATGCCGAGACCTACCTCGCGATCGCCTTCCTCGGCACCACCCCGCTGCTGATCATGCTCGCCGCGACCGGCGTGCTGCGCGGACTGCAGGACACGCGTACGCCGCTGCTCGTCGCGGTCGTCGGCAACGGCGTCAACATCGCGCTCAACCTCCTCCTCGTCTACGGCCTCGACCTCGGGATCGCCGGCTCCGCGATCGGCTCGGTCATCGCCCAGATCGTCTCGGCGGGATGGCTGGTCGCCGTCGTCGTCCGCGCCTCCCGCGAGCAGGGCGCCCCGCTGACCCCCGACCTGCCCGGCATC
>JACRAA010000080.1 GCA_016213595.1 Actinomycetota bacterium
AGTCCCGTCTTCGCCACCGCGTACTGCACCGTCGTATCCAGCTGGTGACGGAGGCACGAGCCGCACGGAGTGAGTCTGGTGGCCCGGTCGGTTAGGAGAGCCGACCGGGCCCAGCAGACCTGCCACAGTGCCTTGGGGAACACCGGCGGGGGGCGCTTGGGGGAGCCCACGGGTCTGCTGCAGATCCAGTGTGTGTTTGCGCTCGGCCCAACCCCGAAACGAAACTCGCCGGATAGGCCAGAAATGACGCAGACTTAACCTCGCGCTAGGTATTGACACGATTCACAGCACTCGCCACCGTGCCGTCGAGGCGTCTCACCTGGGCCACGTACTGCTCGTACGACGCCCTGTAGGTCGCGATCTCGTCCCAGACGGGCCCCAGCCGCCCCAGGCCCTCGATGACGAACCTTGGGACGGCATCGAGGACTGTCACCGGGTCGACGAGGCGCAGGTCGGCGCCGTGGACCCTCCCCTCGAGCCCCGAGTAGCCGATCTGGATGCAGGGCAGCATCACCGACAGGTCGCCCACGTCGCCGGCCGCCGCAGACCCGCCGCGGTCGTCGAGCAGAGCCTCTACACCCGGAACTCCCGCCACGAACGCCTGCCGGAACGGCGCTGACAAGGGGCGATGTTGGCGGAACGGCAGGTAGCCGACCTCGGTCTCGACCTCGGCGGCTCCTCCCAGCGCAAGAGCGGCACCCTGGGCCATCGCGTCGAGCTTCGCCGACAGCTCGGACATGTACGCCAGGTCGATGGTCCGGACATCGGTCGAGACCCGCGCCGTGTCCGGGATCACGTTCGTGGTCATGGCCTCCGACGACACCACGGGGTTCAGTCGCGCCAGCACGTCGTCGCGGAGCTGCTGGCGCCCGAGCCCGATGGCTGTCTGGTACAGCACGGCCATCGACGCGGCGTTGACGCCGGCGTACGGCATGAACCCTGCATGGGACGCGGTCCCCCGGAACGTCACGTGCTTGTACGCGAACCCGGCGAGGTCGCAGTCGAGCTCGACGGTGGGCACGGGGTAGCCGCCACCCATGGTGTGGGTGAGGACGGCCAGGTCGACGTCGTCGAAGACACCCAGCCGCATCGCCTCGGGCTTGCCCCCGAACCATGCGATCTCGCCCGACTCCCGCAGGCCACGGCGGGTCTCGAGGTCGGTGTACTCCTCGGCAGGGACGAACACGACGACGAGGTCGAACGGCAGGTCCCACGGCCGACGGGCAAGCTCGGCGACGACGGCGCAGGCGATCCCCACCTGGGTGTGGTGGCCGCACGCGTGCACCGCGCCCGTGGCGGGGTCGGCCTCCGGGTGCGCCGGCACGATGAGCGCGTCCAGCTCCGCCACGAGAGCGACGGCACGGGGGTGACCCGGACCCAGCCGGAGTCTCAGGCCCGTACGGGCGAACGTGCTGATCTCGGCGTCCGGCACGTGACGGGTCAGGAAGTCACGGATCCGCCGGGAGGTGTACGTCTCCTGGTACCCCAGCTCGGGATGTGCCCACAGGTCGGCGACCAGCGCCGCCACCTCGTCGTACGCGTCGAGCAGAGGCTCGCTCATCCGGGGTGGGGGTCGGTCGCTGCAGCCCAGCGCCTGGCCCTCTCGTCACGCTCCCGGGCCTTCGCGCCGGCCACGATCCCGGCCGCGACGACCACCGCGAACACCACCAGTCGCTTCATGGCTCCTCCTCGCGACAAGACTAGGACCGGGCCAATGCTCTCGTACCGTCCCGGCAGAGCGTCAGGGTTCCGGTATCGCCGTGGACGACGATCCGGTCGGCGTCGAACGGGGCCTTCACCCAGCGGCAGTCGTACCGCCCGTTCTCCGTCACGACCGGGCGGCCGTCGAGGAGCAGCCGTCCCCGAGCGAGGCTGTACGTGGCGTCCGGCGTCGTCGCCGCGAGGCTCGCGCCGCTGAGGGTCACGGAACAGCGCGACAGCCACCCGCTGAAGGCGTCGAGGGTGCCATGGGTGGCTGTCTCCGCGCAGACGACGACCCAGGCGGTGACCGGACGGTCCTGGCGCACGGCGTCGTCCGACTCGGTGACGAGCTCCGCGGTGGCGAGAATCCCGACCAGGCCGTCCCCCTGCCGTACCGCCAGCCAGTGGCTGCCCCTGGCGACCTCGTCGAGCCGGTCGAACGGCACGTACAGGTGGCTGCCGTGCTGCCGGGGAGCCTCCCCGTAGCCTCGGCGCCCTCGCGTGTCGTAGACGGCGAGCAGCACGGGTCCGGCGGCCGCGACGTCAGGGTTGACGCCGTTGCCGACCCACGCCGAGGGGGTCCGCTGCCTCGTGGCGTCGTCGACGACCGGGCCGCCCGGGTGCGTCGCGAAGAGCGGGACCCCGCCGGGCAGCACCACGTGCCACAGGTGCTGCTGGTCACCGAACTGGCCGGGACGATAGTGCTGGGCACAGCTGAGGCTGTACGAGACGGACCTGGTCGTCGTGACGTGGGCCCGTTCCAGGGCGGTCCCAGCCACCACCGGTCGGGCCAGCCGCATCGCTCGTGGCAGCACCCCCCGCGGCACCCACTCCAGCGACCTGAGGCCCGACAGGAACGGGTTGCTCCCCATCTGCCACGCCTCGAACGCGGCCATCGTCGTCCGGACCGCGGGAGGGTTGACGAACGCCTCCATCGACCACAGCAAGGAAGCTGTCGCCTCGGAGTCCTCGCCCGCCCCGTACAGCGCCGCGGCGTCGACCACGTCGAGGCCGTGGCCGGACTGTACGGTCCCCGGCGCCTCGTCCGCGGCGATCTCCACCAGCACCTCGGGCACCTCGTAGACCTGGCGCAGGCAGAACAGCATGCCGATGCGGTCCCAGTCGGCCTCGACGTCACGGTCCGTGAACGCGTGGTCCACGACGAGCTGCATCTCGGAGGTCGAGGGCTGCTTCTTCTGCGACTCGTACAGCCGCCCTGAGCTGGCGACGAAATGGCCGTCGAACCGGTGGAGCGCGCAGTCGAGGAGGAGCAGGTCGAGCACGCCGGCGGCCTTCTCGGCCACCTCGGGGTCGGGCGCACGGTCCACGAGCAGCGCCAGGCCGGCCGCGTCCTCCTCGTAGTAGACCGGCGAGAGCCACTCGGAGAAGCCGAACCGGAACCTCAGGTCCAGCC
>JACRAA010000018.1 GCA_016213595.1 Actinomycetota bacterium
AGCGTCTCCTGCCCCGAGCCACGAAGGCCGTCCGGTGCTCCGGGCGGCCTTCGTGGCCGAGGGGATGGTCACCAGGATGGAGTGTCCCGTGCACGCCCTGCCCGGACGGGGATCTCGGTCGGCTGTGGCGAGAGTCCACACAACGTACCGGTCACTAGGCTTCTCGCATGTCTCGGCATAACGCTCTCACCGGTGACGGTGGGGCGACGTCGGGGCTGGTAGCGATCAGGCTGGGCAACATCGCCAAGGTGGTCGCCGCGGTGCGAGCGCATGGGCCTACCCCTCGCGGAGACCTGGCACTGCTGACAGGCCTGGCCAGACCCACGATCACGGCCGTCGTCACCCGGCTGCTCGTCGACGGAGTTCTCCTCGAGGTGGGCTCGAGGTCGAGCGGGGTTCGCGGTGGGAGACCGGGGAGGCTTCTCGCCTTCAACCCGGGCTGCATGTGCGTCGCCTTTGCCCGGGTTCTTCCGGGCCTGGTCGAGGCCCACGTCGCGAACGCGGACGGCAGCGTCCTCGCCTCAGAGCTGCGGAACGTCGAAGGGTCCACCGAGGAGCTGTTCGCGCACCTGTCGGACCTCGTGAGAGATCTCGTCCCGCGTGCGGCAAGTGGCCCTCTGGGAGCCGTCAGCGTTGTCCTGCCGGGCGACCTCGACGAGGCGGAGGGCACGTGTGACTTCTCCCCCTTCGGCTGGGACCAGGTGCCCGTCGTCTCGATGCTGAACGACGAGCTCAGCGTCCCGGTACTGATGATCAGTCCCCCCCGGGCCACGGCGATCACATGCGTCGCTGACGGTCTCTGCCCCCTGGGAAGGGGGTTGGTCGTCTTCATCGATGTCGGCGTCTCGGCGTCCATCGTGGAGGACTGGGACGCGATCGCTCCCTCCTTGGGAGGCGGCGAGCTGGGCCACTGCACGATGCCGGGAAGCACGAGGCAGTGCATCTGCGGACGTGTCGGATGCCTGGGGGCGACGGCCAGTGGAGGAGCGATTGCACGTGAGCTCACCAGGCGGGGCCTGGGCGAGCACTCGGGGCTGACCCTTCGTGAGCTGGCCGAGCTGCACCAGCCGGTCGTCGACGAGATCCTCGACGAAGCAGCCCAGGTCCTCGGTACGGGTATCAGCTGGCTCTTGAACACGGTCGGTTCCCGGCCGGTGATCATCGGAGGCACACCGTACGCGGCGGGCGCCGACTCCTTCCTGGCAGGCGTCCGAGCAGCGATCGAGGAGCGGGTTCCCCGTCGTCTCGCCGAGCAGCTCACCGTCGTCGGCTGCCCACCGGACGCGACGAGGGCCGGCGCCATCCACGCGGCTCTCCAGCTGCTGCCCCAGCACCTGTGGCCCGGCTGAGTAGGACGCCTCCTGGCGACCCGGTCCTCGCTCTGCTCACCGACCTCAGCTGCCTGAGTCGTCGACCTCCTGGTCCCAGCCGACCCAGTCACCGGCGTCCGCGCCGCCCGGCGAGGAGGGTGAAGGGGATCGCCCCGGCGGCGATCGCCGCCGACACCAGGTACGAGGCGGGATAGCCGGCCACATCGGCGACCCGGCCGAGTGCGGGCTGGGCGACCACCCCTCCCGCGGACCCCATGAGGGAGTCGAAGGACAGCACCGTGGCCCGCTGGTCCGACGGGATCAGGTGGTTCATGAACGACTGCCGGACCGGGAAGGTGATCGCCGTGACGAGCGCCCACGCCGCAATGAGGGCCAGGGCCGGCACCAGTGAGCGGACCAGGCCGATGCCGACCATCAGCCCCACGCTCGCGATCGCGCCCATCACCAGAACGTCCACCGGGCGACGGATCCGCCGACGGACGAGCCCGGCCAGCAGGCCACCGACCATCTGCCCCGCGGCGACCAGGGCGGCGGCCAGGCCGGCCATGCTGTAGCCGCCGGGGTCGCCGCTGAGCTCCAGAAGATACGGCTGCAGCGCGTAGAAGACATAGAGGCCTGTCCCGGACGTGAACAGGGCGGCGAGCATCAACCAGCGCACCGGGGGGTTGCGCAGCCCGCCGTTGACCGCGCCGGACAGCACGGCCCGTACGGCCGCCACCGGCCTGGCGGTGGGGTCCGGGATGAACCCGAGGTCACGCATGGCGAACCATGCCACTGCCAGCGTCACGGCCAACAGCCCGGCGCGGGCCAGATAGGGGGCTCCGAGGCTGGTGGCCTGAGCCAGTACCCCGCCGACCACGGAGCCGGCGAGCATGCCGGCGCCTGACACTGCCTGCGCCCGGCCGAACACCGCCTCCAGGCCCTCTGTCATGCCGGCGGCCCGCAGTGCGTCCACGAGCCACGCCTCTGTGGCTCCGGAGAAGAAGGTGAATCCCAGGCCGATGAGCATCGACGCCAACAACCATCCCCACAGCGGCGCTCTGACCTGCCACATCACGAAGTAGGCCAGAGTCGAGGCCAACAGTGTCGCGGTCCCGAGGAGGAAGGAGAACCGCCGGCCGCGGGTGTCGGCGAGCACGCCTGTGGGGATCTCGAAGACGACCATGCCGAGGGTGAACGCGGCATTGGCGAGGAAGGCCTCCGTATTGTCCAGACCCGCGTCCAGAAGGAAGAGGGTGTTGACTCCCCAGATGAGGGATGCCGACAGCGTCGTCAGCAGGGTGAGGGTCAGGTACGTCCGCTGCACCCGACGGGCCGCACTCGTCATCGCCGGCCCCGTGGAGACACGGCCAGCGCTCCTCCTCCACGCGATCATCTCCGGACGATACATGCCCTCTTCCGCCGACCGGCCGCGAAGCCTACGCTCACGGAGTGGCCCGGATGATGGTCATCCGTTCCGCTTGGGAGGCATCATGCTTGCCGACTACGCCCCGATCCCCACGCTGGCGGTCTCTGACCTCGCGAGAGCTCGGGGTTTCTATGAAGGGGTGCTCCACCTGACACCCCGCGAGGACGTCCCCGAGGGCGTGATGTACTCGGCCGGCTCCAGCGCCTTCCTGGTCTACCCGTCGCAGTTCGCCGGGACCAACCAGGGCACGGCGATGTCGTTCCAGCTGCCGGCTTCAGCCTTCGACTCTGAGGTGGCGGCGCTGCGCGACCAGGGCGTGGACTTCATGACGTTCGACCTGCCTGGCGGCACGTGGGACGAGGGGGTCGCGTCGTTCAACGGCCAGGGCAAGGCCGCATGGTTCAAGGACCCCGACGGCAACATTCTCAACGTCGAGTCCATGGGTTAGGCGGCCGCCGACTGAATCTCGAGGATGTCGGTTCGCCGTTCACATCGAATCGGTGTCGGACAGCCCGGGTCCACCCGGACCTCACATGCTCACCGACCCTGGCTTCCTGAGTCGTCGAGGTCCTGGTCGTCCTCGCCCTCGGCCTGGTCCGGCTGCTTGGCTCTCTTGGCGGACGCCAACATCTCAGGATCCGCGTCCGGGTCCTGCTCCGGGTCGTAGCCCTGCTGATCCCCTGAGGATCCGTTCTGGTTCTCTGTCATGAAGGGATGAATGCCCAGCCAGGTTCCGGCGAAACGTGGTCCCTGACACAGAACGTGCTCGGCCCCCTGACGGGAGCCGAGCACGTTCAGCATGCGCGGGCCAGCTTCAGATCTTCTCCAACGAGACGGCGCGGGTCTCCTTGGCGAACAGGTACGTCACTGCACCGACGACGAGCAGTACCGCGAACAGGATGAATGCCGGCGGTACGGCGCTCAGCGTCACGTTCTGCTTGATCATGGAGCCGCCGATGAGGGCACCCATGAGGGCCGGGCCGAAGATCTTCGCGGTGGCGCCGATCCCGTAGCCGAGGCCGAGGCCGGTCGAGCGGGCCTCGTTCGGGAACTGCTCGGCGCCGAAGGCGTTGAGGATGCCGAACGCTCCGTCGCCGAACATCATCGCGATGAGGATGCCGACGAAGAAGACGGTGCCGCTGTGAGCGAAGGCTGCGATGAGGCAGCCGACGGCACCCAGGAGGCCGAAGCTGAACATCACCCAGCGGCGGCCGATGCGGTCCGCGAGCCAGGCTGAGCTGAGCCGGCCGGCCACGTCAGCCAGGGATACCCAGGTGAAGAGCGCGCCGACGGTTGCGGCGGTGTAGCCGAAGCCGTCCTTGAGGAGGGTCTGGCCCCAGGACTGCACGGTGAAGGAGCCCAGGATGAACGCGAACGAGCCGAGCGTGATGATGCCCAAGGACTTGCGGTACTTGGTGAAGATCAGCGAGTACGACGACTTGGTGCTGGTCTCGACGACCGGCAGGACGCCGACTTCCTCGACCGGGATCTCCATGGCCCAGGCGTACGCCTTGCGGGCTTCGTCCGTACGGCCCTTGGTCTGGAGGAACCGGGGGGACTCCGGGACCAGCCGGAGCCAGATGAGCAGGAAGACCGGGATGACGCCGAGGGCGATGAGGCCGCGCCATCCGAGCGGCCCGCCCAGCCAGGTCTGAGCCTGGGCACCGAGCAGGAGGCCGATCGGGATGAATACCGACGCGAGGCCGGCCAGCAGGCCGCGCTGCTTGGCGGGGACGAACTCCTGGACGTACGGGATCGAGGTGATGTTGAGACCACCGACGCCCATGCCCACGAGGACACGGAGCAGGGCGAGAATGACCCAGCCGCGGTCAGGGGTGAAGACCGAGACGCCGGTGAACACGACGAACAGCAGCACGCACCAGAAGAACGCGTTGCGGCGCCCGATCTTGTCGGCGAGACGGCCCCACATGATGGCGCCGATGACGGTGCCGAGACCGGAGCAGGCCAGGATGATGCCGGCTTCGAACCCGGTGAGGTTCCAGGGCTTCGTGAGCAAGGACACGACGAAGCCGATGAGGAACATGTCGAAGAACTCGGAGATGTTTCCCGTGACGACCAGTGCGATCAGGCTTCTCTGGTGGCCCGTCAGGGGGCGTTGGTCGATCTGCTGCGCAGCAGTCAGCTCGACGGTTGGAGCGGTCATCGTTGTCCTCTCAGCGGATGATGTCGGTTGTCTTCGCCAGGGCCAGCAGCTCTGGGTTGATATAGGTGAGGTCTCCGTGGTGCGTCAGCGCGTACTTGGAGACCTGGAGGCCGTACCCGATGCCGGCGGTGACGTCGTCATCGAGGAAGCCATGGAGCGTTGCTGCGACGAACGCGTCACCAGCACCCGGACGGTCGACGACCGGCACCCGGACAACGTCGTAGTTCAGCTCGCCGTCGGGACCCGCGTGGTAGACCCCGTCGGTCTGGTCGGTGGAGACGACGTGCTCGGCGCCGAACCGGTCGCGCACCTGCCGGGAGCATCCGGCCTTGTCGCCCTCGATGCCGAACACCGTCGCGGCGTCCCGTCGTGAGCAGAAGATGATCCGCGACTTCGCCGCGATGGGGCTGAGCACCTCACGGGCCTGCTCCGGGCTCCACAGCAGTCCCCGGTAGTTGACGTCGAGCGCGACGTCGATGCCACGTTCGGTCGCCGCGTCCACGAAGTAGCGGACGACCGACGCGGTGCACTCTGTGAGTGCGGCGGTGATGCCGGTGACGAAGACCAGGCGGGTGTCCAGCAGGACGTCCCAGTTGACCATCGCAGGAGAGATCTCCCGGAACGGCGTGTGGAGGCGGTCGTACACCACCCGTGACGGCATGGGCGCCTCGCCGGGCTCCATGAAGTACAGCGCCATCCGGCCCTCGTCGGTACGGATCATCGCTGACATGTCGATACCGACGGAGCGGAACTCGGACAGGCAGCGCTCGGCGAGGTCGGTGCGGGGGAGCCGTGAGCACCATGCGGTGCTGCGGCCGAGCTGGGACAGCAGGCCGGCCACGTTCGCCTCGGAGCAGGCCGCGGTCATCCGCAGCTGCTGGGTTCGGGCCAGTCGTTGGCCGTGGGGGACGGTGAGGCGGATCTGGCCCTCACCGATCGTTGTCAGGTCGTACCTCATGATCTGCTCACTCCTTTGGAAGCCTGGTCGGTGCCATATCTGTGGGTGTAGCGGTCGTGGTTCGCCGCGATCTCGCTCGCGGGCAGGTCGGCGACCTCGCCGATCTGCATGGCCACGAACACGGTGTGGGCGACGTCCTCGACCATCACGGCCGCCTGGAGCGCTTTCGCGATCGTGGGGCCGATGGTGAAGACCCCGTGCTGGCGCATCAGGATCGCCGGCGAGCTGCCGATGCTCCGCAGCAGCTCCTCTCCGATCTCGTCGCTCCCGATCGCCGCGTACGCGCCGCAGGGGATCGGGCCCCCGAACTCGTCCGCGATCGCGGTGAGGCAGCAGGGGATCGGCTTGCCCACGGCCGCGAAAGCCGTGGCGTAGCGGGAATGGGTGTGGATCACCGAGCGGACGTCAGCGCGTGCCCGGTAGATGGCAAGGTGCGACGCGGTGTCCGACGACGGCCCGCGGCTTCCCTCGATGACGTGTCCGTCGATGCCTACGACGACCATGTCCTCGGTCGTCATGTGCTCGTAGCGCAGCCCGGAGGGCTTGATGACGATCGTCTCGCGATCGTCCGTGATGGCCGAGAGGTTGCCTCCGGTCCACGCGACCAGGCCCTGGCGGGCGAGGTCGAGGTTGCCTTCGCAGACCTGCTCGCGCAGGTCGGTGAGCATCATGTCCGTACCAATCTGTCGTCGATGACCGGCAGTCCTGCCGTCGTGAGTAGTGCTGCGATG
>JACRAA010000091.1 GCA_016213595.1 Actinomycetota bacterium
GATCTACATCTCGGACACCGCGCACGGCGACTACTCCTCGCAGGTCCCGGGCGCTCAGAGCCGACCCGACAGTACGGCCAAGGACAGGCCGCTCCACACGAAGCCGGTCCTGATCCGGGAGAACGCCTGGCTGGGGGAGGGGGTCTGCGTCCTTCCCGGTGTGACGATCGGCCGCAACGCGGTGGTGGGCGCGAACTCCGTCGTGACGAGGGACGTCCCCGACGACACCATCGTCGCCGGGAGCCCGGCCGTTCCCATCCAGCAGTGGACCCGCGCGTCGGGGCAGTGGGAGAAGAGCCCGAGGCGGTGACGGGGCCAGACGCGGGCGAGGCGGTCACCGCACCTCCGACGGCGGACGTGCGACGGACGATGTTCTGGCTCACGCTCGGGACGCTCGTCTACCTCGGGGGACAGTGGCTCCTCACCGTCATCGTCGTCAGGATCAGCGGCCAGGCGACCAACGGTCAGTTCACCCTCGCACTGTCGTCGTCCTCGGTCGCGTACGCGGTCGCCCTGTTCGGCATGCGGCCCTACCAGATCTCGGACACCCGCAGTGAGTACCGCGACGCGACCTATCTCGCGTCCCGGCTCGTCACCAGCGTGCTGGCGGTCCTCGCGTTCGCGGTGTCCCTGCCGTTCACGGCCGACGCGGCGCGGCTGTGGCCGGTCCTCGCGCTGTTCATGGGGTTCCGGCTCACCGAGGGCTGGATGGACGTGCTGCACGGCATCCTCCAGAACGCCGACCGCATGCGACTCGCCGGGATCGCGCTCATCGTGCGTGCCGTGCTGGAGTGCGTCGCGTTCGGCGCGACCCTCGCGGCCACCCAGAGCCTGCTCGCCGCGGTCGCCGCCATGCTGGCGATCTCGTTCCTGGCCCTGGTCGTCCTCGAGTGGCCGTGGAGCCGGTCGCGAACGGACGGCATCCCCTTCCGGGAGGCGGGGGGCTGGACCAGGACGTTCCGGCTCGTGCGCAACGTGTCGCCGCTGCTCGTCGCGAACCTCGCCTACTCGGTCATGCTGTTCGTGCCCCGCAACGCCATCGGCGCGGTGTGGGGCTCAGAGCTGCTCGGCTACTACGGCTCGATCGCGGCACCGCTGCTGCTGATCCCGGTCCTTGTGTCCTACCTGTACACCCCGTTCATGCCGCTGCTCGCCGAGCATGCGCTCTCGTACCGCCGGCGCCGGCTCCTCCGGCTCACCGGGCGCATCCTCCTGGCGATCCTCGCCCTGATCGCCGTCGCGCTCGTGGCCTTGCCGTTCGTCGGGCCGCCGGTGCTGAGCCTGATGTTCGGACGGGGCATCCTCGACCACCTCGACCTGCTGTGGCCCGTCGCCGCCAGCGTGTCCTGCACGGCCCTCGCGTACCTGGGGAACGCAGTTCTCACCGCCTGCCGCCGCATCCGCTGGACGCTGTACGCGGCGGTCACCGCCCTGGTCCTCGTGCTGGCGCTCTCCGGCTACCTCGTCCGGGTCTTCGGCCCGAACGGTGCCAGCTTCGCCCTCGTCATCGGTCAGGGCGCTCAGGTCGTGGTGCTGGCCGTCGGGTTCCTCACCGGCCTGCGGGCGCTGCGTCGCTGATCCGGCGGGATGCCGTCAGGCCCGGCCGTCCTTCATCAGGCCCATGCTCCGCATCTCCGCGAGCGACGCCTCGTACCGGTCGTCCCCTGCGGCGCCCGCACGGATCTCCTCGGCGGCCCAGGCAGCGAGCTCCCGGAGCCCGTCCTCCAGCGACACCTGGGGACGGAAGCCGCACAGGTCCTCGGCTCGCGCGACGTCCGCCACGTTGTGCCGGATGTCGCCGATCCGGAAGTCGCCGCTCACCGAGACCTCGGACGTCGAGTCGTACAGCCGCCGCAGCATGTCCGCGACCTGCAGCACGCTGATGCCGACGCCGCTGCCCACGTTGACGGTCGCGCCGTCCGAGGCGGGGGAGTCGAGCACGGAGGCGGTCAGCCGCGCGACGTCCCGGACGTGGACGAAGTCACGGCTCTCGGCGCCGTCCTCGAACACGTTGATGGGCAGGCCGGCGACCATCCGTTTGGAGAAGATCGACAGGATGCCCGTGTACGGGTTGTTGAGCGACTGCCCCGCCCCGTACACGTTCTGGTAGCGGAAGATCGTGAACGGGATGCCCAGCGGCGGCAGCAGCAGGCGGAGCATCTGCTCCTGTGCCAGCTTTGACCAGGCGTAGAAGCTGGCCGGCGACGGAACGCACTCCTCGGTCGTCGGGACCACCTCGGCGGTCGAGCCGCACACCGGGCAGCGGACCTGGAAGAAGCCGGCGGCGAGGTCGTCCTCCTTGCGAGGACCCGGGTAGACCACCCCGTGCTCGGCGCAGCGGTACATCCCTTCGCCGTAGATGGACCGCGACGACGACAGGACGACCTTCTTGACCGGCAGGTCCGCACGGTGCTTGGTGAGCAGCTCGACGAGCTCTGCCGTCCCCTGGATGTTGGTCCGGGCGTACCGGCCGACCTCGTACATCGACTGGCCGGTCCCGGTCTCGGCGGCCAGGTGGATGACGTACGAGACGTCCTCCATCGCCTCTCTCAGGACAGAGGCGTCCTCGACCCGGCCGCGGATGAAGCGGCACTGTCCGAGCACCCGCCGGTACAGCGGGGAAGCCTCCGGGTCGTCGCCGTGGATCTGTGGGGACAGCGAGTCGAGGACCGTGACGTCGTACCGTCCCGCGAGCGCGGCGACCACCTCGCCGCCGATGAACCCGGCGCCACCCGTGACGAGAACCCTCTCCGTCATGGTCAGGACAGCGCCCCGGCGGTGACCGCCTGGCTGTTCATCTGACGTAGGTAA
>JACRAA010000093.1 GCA_016213595.1 Actinomycetota bacterium
CCCAGCTTGAGGGCGATCGTCGTGCGCGAGGCCCGTGCACCCTTCACCAGGGTGGGGGTCTTGGTCGTTGTTGCCACTCCTTCACGGTATCGCGGTGTCCACACGTGCGACGCGCCGAGGCCGTGTGAGGTTTTCGTGGGCGCGTTGTCTTCCGCTCAGGTGTGACACAAGACATAGTCGCGGCATGGCAACCACTGACCTGCCGACTGACGGGGGCGTGACCAGTCCGGGCCGGGCGCGCATCGACGCGCGGACGCTCCGCGAGGACCGATGGTGGCTCCAGCCGCTGACGACGTTCGTCGTGTTCTCGGCCTTCGTGGTCTACGCGACGGTCCGTGCGTTCATGGGCCGCGACTACTACGCCTCGCCCTACCTGTCGCCGTTCTACTCGCCCTGCCTGGGCGACTGCGTCGAGGGTGCCTCCGACTTCGGCCAGCCCTTCAGCTGGTGGCCGCTCTCCGCGGCGCTGATCATCCTGATCTTCCCGCTGGGCTTCCGGATGACCTGCTACTACTACCGCAAGGCCTACTACCGGGCGTTCTGGCTGAGCCCGCCGGCGTGCGGCGTCGCCGAGCCCCACAGCGCCTACTCCGGCGAGACCAGGTTCCCCCTGGTCCTGCAGAACGTGCACCGCTACTTCTGGTACGCCGCCGTGCTCGTCGGCCTGGTGCTGACCTTCGACGTCTTCCTGGCCTTCCGGCCGATGCCGGCGGAGTACGCCGTCGGCGACGGCGAGACCAGCGGCATCCACATGGGCCTCGGCACCCTGCTGATGATCGCCAACGTCGTCTTCATCTGGCTCTACACGCTCTCGTGCCACTCATGCCGCCACGTCGTCGGCGGCCGGCTGCGGCACTTCTCGAAGCACCCGGTCCGCTACAGGCTGTGGACCTGGGTCTCGAAGCTCAACACCAGCCACGGCCGGTGGGCGTGGTACTCGCTGTTCTCGGTCGCCCTCGTCGACCTCTACATCTTCCTGCTGGCCACCGGCACCATCCAGGACCTGAGGATCTTCTGATGAGCGAGACGAACGGCCCGGCCGAGGGCCGCCACCCGATGACCGGCAACGCCCTGTCCGGTGACGCGAAAGGCGGGATGGAGCGCCACACCTACGACGTCGTCGTGATCGGGGCCGGCGGCGCCGGCCTGCGCGCGGCGATCGCGGCCCACGAGTCGGGGGCGCGTACGGCGATCGTGTGCAAGTCGCTGCTCGGCAAGGCCCACACCGTGATGGCCGAGGGCGGCATCGCCGCGGCGATGGGCAACCGCTGGCCGGAGGACAACTGGGAGGTCCACTTCCGCGACACCATGCGCGGCGGCAAGATGCTCAACAACTGGCGGATGGCCCAGCTGCACGCCCAGGAGGCGCCCGAGCGGGTGCAGGAGCTCGAGGACTGGGGCGCGCTCTTCGACCGCACCGACGACGGGCTGATCAGCCAGCGCGACTTCGGCGGCCACAAGTACGCCCGGCTCGCGCACGTCGGCGACCGCACCGGCCTGGAGATGATCCGCACGCTCCAGCAGCGCGCGGTCGCGCTCGGCATCGACGTCTTCATGGAGTGCACGGTCACCGACGTCTTCAAGGATGCGGACAAGGTGGCGGGCGCGTTCGCCTACTGGCGCGAGTCGGGGCGCTTCATCGTCTTCGAGGCACCGTCCGTGATCCTCGCGACCGGCGGCATCGGCAAGTCCTTCAAGGTCACCTCGAACTCGTGGGAGTACACAGGGGACGGCCACGCGCTCGCGATGCGGGCCGGCGCGAGCCTGATCAACATGGAGTTCGTCCAGTTCCACCCGACGGGCATGGTCTGGCCGCCCTCGGTGAAGGGGCTGCTCGTGACGGAGTCGGTGCGCGGCGACGGCGGCATCCTCAAGAACTCCGAGGGCGAGCGCTTCATGTTCGACTACATCCCGGAGTTCTTCAAGGCCGAGACGGCGGACACGGTCGAGGAGGCCGATGCCTGGTACGACGACAAGTTGAACAACCGTCGCCCACCCGAGCTGCTGCCGCGCGACGAGGTCGCCCGCGCGATCAATTCGGAGATCAAGGCCGGCCGCGGCACGCCGCACGGCGGGATCTACCTCGACATCGCGTCGCGTCGTACGCCCGAGTTCATCCGCAAGCGGCTCCCGTCGATGTACCACCAGTTCAAGGAGCTCGCCGACGTCGACATCACCGCCGAGCCGATGGAGATCGGCCCGACCTGCCACTACGTGATGGGCGGCGTCGAGGTCGACGCCGACACCCAGGAGAGCGCGGTCACCGGGCTCTACGCGGTGGGCGAGTGCTCCGGCGGCATGCACGGCTCCAACCGGCTGGGCGGCAACTCGCTCGGCGACCTGCTGGTCTTCGGCAAGCGGGCCGGCGAGGCCGCCACGACGTACGCCGAGTCGCTGGGCGACCGCCGACCGCAGGTCGACGAGGCCGACGTGAAGGCCGCGCAGACGAGCGCGCTCGCACCGTTCGAGGTCGAGGGCGGGGAGAACCCGTACACGATCCAGTCCGACCTGCAGCAGTCCATGAACGACCTCGTCGGCATCATCCGCACGCGCTCCGAGCTCGAGGAGTCGCTGAGCGAGATCGAGGCGTTCAAGGTGCGCGCGCAGACGATGGTCGTGGAGGGGCACCGGCAGTACAACCCCGGTTGGCACCTCGCGCTCGACCTGCGCAACATGCTGATCGTCTCGGAGTGCATCGCGAAGGCGGCGCTCGCCCGCGAGGAGTCGCGCGGCGGCCACACACGCGACGACTTCCCGGGCCCGAACGACGAGTGGGGCACGAAGAACCTGGTCGTGAACCTCAACGAGGCGGGCACGGGTGTCGACCTCCACGAGAAGCCGTTGCCCGAGATGCCCGACGAGCTGAAGGGGTACTTCGCATGAGCGTGCGGAGCGAGCGAATCATTCAACACAGTGCGACATGTGCCTCATGCGCGCACGGAGCGAAGCGAGTACGTGCATGAGCTACACGTTGAAGCTGCGGATCTGGCGGGGCGACAAGGACGGCGG
>JACRAA010000014.1 GCA_016213595.1 Actinomycetota bacterium
ATGACGACGACCGACCACAAGGTCATCGCGAACCTGTACTTCGTCACGGCTTTCGGGTTCTTCATGTTCGCCGGTCTGCTGGCGCTGGCCATCCGCGCGGAGCTGGCGTTCCCCGGGATCCAGTTCCTCCAGTACGAGACGTTCAACCAGTTCTTCACCATGCACGGCACGATCATGCTGCTGCTGTTCGCGACACCGATGTTCGTGGCGTTCACGAACGCGATCATGCCGCTCCAGATCGGCGCGCCCGACGTGGCGTTCCCGCGCCTCAACATGTTCTCGTACTGGCTGTACCTGTTCGGCGGGCTGACCGTGTGCGCCGGCTTCCTCAGCCCCGAGGGGGCGGCCAGCTTCGGCTGGTTCGCGTACACGCCCCTGTCCGACTCCATCAACTCGCCAGGCATCGGCGGGGACCTGTGGGTCATGGGCCTGTACGTCGCGGGCCTGGGCACCATCCTCGGCGCCGTGAACTTCATCACGACCATCATGACGATGCGTGCGCCCGGCATGACCATGTTCCGGATGCCCATCTTCACCTGGAACGTCCTCGTGACCTCGATGCTCGCGCTGCTCGTCTTCCCGATCCTCGCCGCGGCGCTGCTCGTGCTCGAGTCGGACCGCCGCCTCGGCTCGCACATCTTCGACGCGGCGAACGGCGGACCGCTGCTGTGGCAGCACCTGTTCTGGTTCTTCGGCCATCCCGAGGTCTACATCCTCGCGCTGCCGTTCTTCGGCATCATCACCGAGATCCTCCCCGTGTTCAGCCGCAAGCCCATCTTCGGCTACATCTCGCTGATCGGCGCCACGCTCACCATCGCGGCGCTGTCGATGGCCGTGTGGGCCCACCACATGTTCGTGACCGGCGCCGTGAGCCTGCCGTTCTTCTCCTTCATGACGTTCCTGATCGCCATACCCACCGGCGTGAAGTTCTTCAACTGGATAGGCACGATGTGGGGCGGGTCCGTGTCGTTCGACACCCCCATGCTCTGGTCCGTCGGCTTCCTCACGACCTTCCTCTTCGGTGGGCTGACAGGCGTCATCCTCGCCTCACCGCCGCTCGACTTCCAGGTCTCCGACACGTACTTCGTCGTCGCCCACTTCCACTACGTGCTGTTCGGGACCGTGGTGTTCGCGATGTTCGCCGGCTTCTACTACTGGTGGCCGAAGTTCACGGGCCGCATGCTCAACGAGACCTGGGGGAAGGTCCACTTCTGGATCCTGTTCATGGGGTTCCACACGACCTTCCTCGTCCAGCACTGGCTGGGCGTCGAGGGCATGCAGCGCCGCATCGCCGACTACCTGCCGACCGAGGGCTTCACGCTCCTCAACCAGGTCTCCACGTTCGGCGCCTTCATGCTCGGCGTCTCGATGCTGCCGTTCTTCTGGAACCTGTGGATCTCGCGCCATGCACCTCTCGTGAACCAGGACGACCCGTGGGGCTGGGGCCGCTCTCTCGAGTGGGCGACGAGCTGCCCGCCGCCTCGGCACAACTTCGCGATCCTGCCGCGCATCCGCAGCGAGGCGCCGGCGTTCGACCTGCACCATCCCGAGCTCGCTGAGAACCTCGAGGACAGGGAGGGCGGCCTGTGAAGACAGAGTGGAAGGTCTTCGCCCCGGTTGGCGCCTTCTTCTTCATCGTCACGGCGATCTACGGCTACTTCACCAGGCTGAGTGAGCCGATCGGCATGGTGGGCCTGGCGCTCTCCGGCCTGTTCTGCGTGATGATCGCGGTCTACCTCGCGATCACGAGCCGCAAGATCGACCGCCCGGAGGACCACCCCGACGGTGAGATCGCCGAGGGAGCGGGCGAGCAGGGGTTCTTCCCTGCCAGCAGCATCTGGCCGTTCTGGATGGCGCTCACCGTGCTGGTCATCGCCTTGGGCCCTGTGTTCGGCTGGTGGATCTCGCTCATCGGCATGGGCATGGGCATCTGGGCATTGACCGGATGGGTGTACGAGTACTACCGGGGCGACTACCGGCACTGACCTGTGGGTCGCTTCGGGCTTCCGAAGCGCTCACCAGCTCGTCTGGAGCGGGCGTCCCTCGTCGTAGCCGGCCGTCGACTGCACACCCACGAGCGCGTGCTCGTGGTACTCCTGGAGGGTCCGCGCCCCCGCGTACGTGCAGGCTGACCTGACGCCCGAGGTGATCCAGTCCAGGAGGTCCTCGACGCCTGGGCGCTCAGGGTCCAGGTACATGCGGGAGCTCGAGATGCCCTCCTCGAACAGCGCCTTCCGGGCGCGGTCGAACGCCGAGTCCTCACGGGTACGGCTCCGGACGGCGGGCGCGCTCGCCATGCCGCACGACTCCGTGTACTGGCGGCCCGGGTGGTCGCTCAGCAGCGGGCCCGTCGCCGCGTACGTGCCGGCGAACCAGGAGCCGATCATGACGCTGCCGGCGCCGGCCGCCAGCGCCAGGGCGACGTCACGCGTGTACCGAACACCACCGTCCGCCCAGACCGCCTTGCCCAGCTTCGCCGCGGCCTCCGCGCACTCCAGCACGGCGCTGAACTGAGGCCGGCCCACACCGGTCTGCATGCGGGTCGTACACATCGCCCCGGGCCCGACGCCCACCTTGAGGACGTCGGCGCCCGCCAGGACGAGGTCCTCGACCGCTCGGGCCGTGACGACGTTGCCCGCCACGACGACCACGCGACGGCCGGTGTCGGCCTCGAACGCGTCCCGAGCCTCCCTGACCGTGCCCACGGCAGTGAGCATGCGCTCCTGGTGGCCGTGGGCGGTGTCGACGACAAGGACGTCCGCTCCGGCATCCAGCAGCCTCCGTGCGCGCGCGCCCACGTCGCCGTTGATGCCGATCGCCGTCCCCACCATGAGCCGGCCGGACGGGTCGAGCGCCGGCTCGTACAGCGACGAGCGCAGCGCGCCCTTGCTTGTCATGAGGCCAACGAGGGACCCGTCCTGGTCGGTGACGAGAGCGACCTTCTGGTGCCGGGCGGAGAGCCGGTCGAAGACGTCGGAGGGCGTCGCCTCCGTCCCGACGACCGTCAGGTCGCTGGTCATCACCTCCTGCACCTGCGTGAAGCGGTCGACGCCGTCGAACTCGGCAGGGGACACGATGCCCACCGGCTTGCCCTCCTGCACGACCACCGCGACCCCGTGGGCCCGCTTCGGCAGGAGTGTCATCGCCTCGCCGACGGTCGAGCCCACGACGACCCGGATGGGGGTCTCGAAGATCGGGTGGGCTCCCTTGACCTTGGCGATCTGTACGGCCACGACGTCCGTGGGGATGTCCTGGGGGAGGATCGCGATCCCGCCGCGACGGGCCATCGTCTCGGCCATGCGGCGTCCGCTGATCGCCGTCATGTTGGCGACGACGATGGGCAGGGGAGTAGCCAGGCCGTCCGTGCTCGTCAGGTCCACCTCGGTGCGCGAGGACACGCTGGACCGGTTCGGTGCCATG
>JACRAA010000019.1 GCA_016213595.1 Actinomycetota bacterium
TGCACGAGCAGGCCCTCGTCGTCGGCGGCCAGAAGCGGATCCCAGCGCCCGCCCCAGACGACCTTGATGACGTTCCAGCCGGAGCCGCGGAAGTCGGATTCGAGCTCCTGGATGATCTTGCCGTTGCCGCGGACCGGTCCGTCGAGGCGCTGCAGGTTGCAGTTCACGACGAACGTGAGGTTGTCGAGCGCCTCGTACGCCGCCCACTGCAGGAAGCCGCGCGACTCCGGCTCGTCCATCTCACCGTCACCGAGGACCGCCCAGACGTGCTGCTTGGACGTGTCCTTCAGGCCTCGGTTGTGGAGGTAGCGGTTGAAGCTCGCCTGGTAGATGGCGTTCATCGGGCCGATGCCCATGGACACCGTGGGGAACTCCCAGAACGTCGGCATCTGGCGCGGGTGCGGGTAGCTCGGCAGCGCCTCGACCTTGCCGTCGACGATGTGGCTGTGCTCCTGCCGGAAACCGTCCATCTGGTCCTCGGTGAGCCGACCCTCGAGGAAGGCCCGCGCGTACATGCCGGGCGAGGCGTGGCCCTGGAAGAACACCTGGTCGCCGCCGCCCGGGTGGTCCTTGCCGCGGAAGAAGTGGTTGAAGCCGACCTCGTACAGCGTCGCGCTCGAGGCGTACGTCGAGATGTGGCCGCCGACGCCGACACCGGGGCGCTGCGCGCGGTGCACCATCATCGCGGCGTTCCAGCGGAGCAGGCGGCGGTATCCGCGCTCGAGGCCCTCGTCGCCCGGGTAGGTCGGCTCGATCGACTTGGGGATGGTGTTCACGTAGTCGGTCGCCGTGAGCGACGGCACACCGATCTGCTTCTCACGTGCCCTGTCGAGGAGCCGCAGCATCACGTACCGGGCGCGGTTCCGGCCACCCTTCTCGATGAGCCCGTCGAGGCTCTCGATCCACTCGCCCGTCTCGTCCGGGTCCGTGTCGGGAAGGTTCGTGGGCAGTCCGTTGAGTACGGGTCCGCCCTCGTCGCGTGGGATCACCAGATACCTTTCGTCGCTTCCGTCTACCTGGGCAATCTTGTCATGTCCTGGGGCCCATCCCCACCCCGTGGAACGCGTGAAGGTGTCGACGGCGGGCGCCCAGGCCCCCGTGTCATCCCTTTGACCATTCCAGCAGCCGGTCCACAGGCCAGGTGTTGACGATGCGCTCGGGAGGGATGCCCATGCTCTGAGCCCGCTCGCACCCGTAGTCGAGGAACTCGAGCTGTCCGGGGGCGTGGGCGTCGGTGTCGATGCTGAACAGACAGCCGATGGAGCGGGCGAGCTCAATCAGGCGCGAGGGAGGGTCTCGACGTTCGGGACGGGAGTTGATCTCGACCGCCACGTCGAACTGGCGGCACGCCTCGAAGACCACTTCGGCATCGAACCGCGACTCGGTCCGCAGTCCACGGCCGCCTCGGACCAGCCGTCCGGTGCAGTGGCCCAGCACGTTGGTCCGCGGGTTCGCAACGGCTCCCACCATGCGGTGCGTCATGGACTCGGCGTCCTGGCTGAGCTTCGAGTGCACGCTCGCCACGACGACGTCCAGGGCGGCCAGTGCTGCCGGGGACTGGTCGAGCGCTCCCGTGTCGAGGATGTCGACCTCGATGCCCTTGAGGACCCGGATCGGCGACACCTCGTTGACCTCGTCGATCCGTACACCCTGGGCCGCCAAGCGCTCCGCTGTCAGGCCGTGCGCCACGGTCAGCCGCGGCGAGTGGTCGGTGATGACTATGTACTCGTGCCCCAGCAGCTGAGCGGTCGCGACCATCTCCTCGAGCGGCGCGCTCCCGTCGGACTCCTCTGTGTGGCAGTGAAGGTCACCGCGGAGCTGTGCCCGCAGCTCGTGGCCGGTCATCGTGAGGGGCTTGGCCGCCGCGCGCACCTTCGCCAGATAGTCGGGCACCCGTCCGGCGAGGGCGGCCTCGATGACAGCGGTGGAGCTGGGCCCGATGCCGGGGACCTCGGACCACGAGCCGGACTCACGGTGCCGCGCGTACTCCTCCGGGTCCATCTCGTCGAGGATGCGTGCTGTCGTACGGAAGGCCATCGACCGGCGAGAGTCGCTCAAGGACCGGTCCAGCCAGTACGAGATCTCACGCAGGGCAGCCGAGGGCGAGGCTGGGACGCGGTCATCCACCACGAATTCACCCTACGCTGTGGCGCATGGCGAAGGCGGCTCCGAACGGACCGGTCCGGGTGAGCGGTCGGACGCTCATCCCCTCGTCACGCTCACGTACCGCCATGGTGCGCCGCCTGTCCGCCCAGTCCGCGGTCATGACGACCGCGGTGCTCGCGGAGATGGACGCTCGCCACGACTGGTTCGGCGAGATGGAGGCGGAGCACCGGTCCTGGGTCGGCGTGGTCGCCCGAGCCGGCATCGACCTGTTCGTCGACTGGCTCGCCGACGAGGGCGAGGAGCCGGTGACGCCGGCCGGGCTCTTCGACGCGGCACCTCGGTCCGTCATGCGACGGATCTCTCTGAAGCAGACCGTCGAGCTGGTACGGACGACGGTCGAGGTGGTCGAGCAGACCGTGTCCCAGATGCCCCGCGGGGACAGGGCTGTGCTGTCGGCCGCCATCGTCTACTTCAGCCGCGAGGTGGCGTTCGCCGCGGCCGAGCTGTACGCGACGGCGGCGGAGAGCCGGGGCGCCTGGGACGCCCGGCTGGAGAGCCTGGTCGTCGACGCCGTCGTCCGAGGCGAGGCGGACGAGAACCTCGTCTCGCGGGCATCCACCCTCGGCTGGCACTCCCCCGCGGCCGGCGTCGTGGTCGTGGGGCTCGCCCCCGAGCGCCACGAGCCCGCCGTCGAGCAGCTCCGGAAGGCGGCCACCCGAGCCGGACTGGACGCCCTGGTGGCGACGCAGGGCGAACGCCTCGTGGTCGTCCTCGGCGGCGCCGCACTGGCCGGGACTGACGGGCCGGTGGCGGTGGTCGCCCGACTCCAGGCCTACTTCGCCGACGCGCCCATCGTGGTCGGCCCAGTCGTGGAGCACCTCGTGGACGCCGGACTGTCCGCCCGCGCCGCGTTCTCCGGGATCCGCAGCTCGGCCGCCTGGCCGGAAGCGCCGCGGCCCGTGTCGGCGGTCGACCTGCTTCCCGAGCGAGCACTCGCCGGTGACGGCCACGCCCGGCGCGCCCTCGCCCACGACATCTACCAGCCGCTCGACCAGTCAGGCGGCGAGCTGTTGAGCACGCTGGTCGCGTTCCTCGACCACGGCGGCTCGATCGAGGCCTCCGCTCGTGCCCTGTACGTGCACCCCAACACCGTGCGGTACCGGCTGCGACGGATCCAGGAGGTCACCGGCTACAACCCATCTGCGGCCCGCGACGCGTACGTGCTGCGCCTCGCGGTGACGGTCGGCAGGCTCTTCGCCTCCTGACCCCTTAAAACGGCCCGTTTGTAGTATTCCTACAACGACACGCCCAAGAAGTTCGTCCTCTCCAGTACTGAGTTTGCTGCAAAGTCACGAAACGATGGACGGGTGCTCGCAATAGTCGCCCCGGGCCAAGGCGCCCAGACTCCCGGGTTCCTCGCCCCATGGCTGGAACTCCCTACGTTCGTCACCCGGCTCGCCTGGCTGTCGGCAGTCTCAGGTCTCGACCTCGCCCACTACGGGACGCAGGCCGACGCCGAGACGATCCGTGACACCGCCGTGGCCCAGCCCCTGCTCGTGGCAGCCGGCCTGACCGCCGTGCTCGAGCTCTTCCCGTCCCCGTCCCAGGCCTTCCGCAAGGTCGGCGTCGTCGCGGGCCACAGCGTCGGTGAGATCACGGCGGCGGCAGGCACCAACGTCATCAGCGTCGAGGCCGCGATGGTGCTCGTACGGGAGCGCGGGAAGGCGATGGCGGCTGCCAGCGCCGCCTGGCCGACGTCGATGTCCGCGGTCATCGGCGGGGACCGCGACGAGGTCATGGCGGCCCTCGACGCCTATGGGCTCACGGCCGCCAA